>NZ_JBFRCY010000155.1:0-12393 GCF_052113305.1 Terriglobus sp. YAF25 | reverse complement strand
ATAGTGATCTGTGCCCTCTACGATGACTCCCAACAGATAGAGTTTGCCGCGGAGCTTCTCTCCAGTAGGCACGTCAACCTGCTTCAGCAGGTCCGTGAGAGGAACACCGGTGTAGGTTTCCTTCGCCTTGCTGTGCTCGTTGAAGACCTCTACAGACTTGTGCGGCATGGCTTTCAGGTCTTCCGGCGACACCTTCAGTACCTTGCCGGTCGGGCCGGTTACTGTCAGTGAGGTAGAGGGAGTGGTGGCTTCGTGCGCATGGGCCATTGCAGGCTGCTGCGTGGTCTGGGCTGCGGTCTCGGCGAAGACGGGCAAGGCGATGAAAACGCAGGCGAGAGCAAGGATGACTGGGCGCATAGCGGATACCAGCGTAACCCCCGTGTGGCATATACTCAAACCATGTCCATCGTCAGCAACGTCGCCGCGATTGCCAAAGGCATGAGCATCACCTTCAAGGAAATGCTGCAGCCCACCGAGGTAGAAAACTACCCCGACGGTCCCGGACCGATGCGCGGCGCTCAGTTCCAGGAGCGCTTCCGCGGCAAGCACCAGTTGCAGCGTGACGAGAACGGTCTGGAGAAGTGCGTGGCATGCTTCCTGTGCGCTGCCGCCTGCCCCTCTAACTGCATCTTTATCGAAGCGGCGGACAACACGGAGCAAAAGCGTATCAGCTCTTCGGAGCGGTACGCCAAGGTCTACAACATCGATTACAACCGTTGCATCTTCTGCGGGTACTGCGTTGAGGCGAGGAAGGACGCTCGAGCTTCTGGCAGAAGCACTATGACCTCGTGTTGATTGATGTGGAAGGTGAGCGCGGTATCGCCGAAGCTGAAGCGCTCTGTAGTGAGCTGAGGGCGGCGCAGCCTGAGCAGCTTATAGCCTTCGTGTGCAACTGGCGCGTGGCCCTGATGACGGATTGTCCCGATGAGATTCTGCGGACGGAGTTCGATCCGAAGAGCTTTGTAGAGGGTGTGAAAGAGATCATCAAGCCGAATTAGGCCGGCCATTGACTTTGATTTGTCATTTCGGAGCGAAGCGGAGAACTCGGTTTTCTCGATTTCATTGCCCAGGTGCCCCGCCTCGGGGCTCCAGAGAACTTATTCTCTGAAGTGGGCGCTCACGAAGTTGGGGTTGGTAAGGAATACCGAAGACGCCTAACTGGCCTCAAACTAGTGCTCCCGAACGCGAGAAGCAGAGTTCTTCGCTATCGCTTCACCCCAACCAGTGAAGCCGGCTGGGACCCCGAACGCCGCGAAATGACAAAGGGTAAGCTGCTATCGCTTATTCCATTCCATAGAAGGCGCCAAAGAACTTATAGATGGACCAGTGGTCTACCTTCGAACTCATCTCATAGGTTGCATGCATGCTGAGCAGTGGAATGCCTACGTCCAACACTTCCATATTGCGCGCCGAGAGGAAGCCTCCAATAGTGCCTCCTCCGCCGACTTCAACACGCGGTGTCTGCGTCTGCCAGGTGATGTTGTTCTTGTCGAGCAGCGCGATGATGCGGGCAGTGAATTCCGCGTTCGGATCGAAGCCTGCGCCGTAGCGCTTGATAGTTACGCCATAGCCGACGACCGCGGCGTTCGATGCTTCCGAGTTACCAGGAAAGAGGGGATTCACGCCGTCATTACAGTCGGCTGAGAGGACAGCGGCATTGCGCAGCGCGTGACGGACATCGAGTGCTGAAGCACCTTTCTTCTGCGCGTCCATCAGCTCCGTAAAGACGGTATCGAGGAACTGCGAGTTTGCGCCGGTGTTGTTGATGGAGCCGACCTCTTCGAAGTTGGTGACGTAGACCATCGCGGTCTTTTTCGGCGTGCCCTTCAGGTCGAAGATGCTGCGTGACGCCGCATAGCTGAGCGCTTTGTCATCCTGGCCCCAGCTTCCGGTCAGGCCATTGTCGATACCGACATCGGCCGGCTGAGTTGCTGGAACAAGCTCCAGCTCAGCGGCAACCAGATCCTCGTCCTTGATATTGAACTTCGTACGCAGGGYGGCCATGACCTGGTCGGCAACGGAGTTCTTCTCGCTGGGAATCGAACCGGCCACCGGATTCATCTCCTCACCTGCGAGGACGGTGGTGTAGGTGCGTGTGCGGAGCAATGAGTCGGAGTGAGGCGCGGCGTCGGCGATCACGAAGACAGGATCGCCAGGAGCAAAGCCGATATTTACCTGCAGGTGCCGGCCATCTGTGGCGTCGATGCGGCCGACCAGTGCCAGTGGAAGATTCGACCACTGGTACTTTTTGATGCCGCCGTAGAGCGTGGTCTTCAGTAGCGCAACCGAGCCTGGAGCTCCGACGACCGGACGAGACTTCAGGTTCAGGTGTGGAGAGTCCTGATGAGTCGCGACGATGCGTGTGCCCGTTTCTACCGAGTCGGAGCCGATGACGGCAAAGACGACGGAGCGGTCGCGATTGTCGAAGATGAGCTTGGCGCCAGGCTTGATCTGTGAGGGAGACGTGAACTCGGTGAACCCTGCTGCTTTGGCCAGACGAAGGAACTCCGCCGTCGAGAGGCCGGCGCTCTTGGCGTGCCGCAGGTAGTCCTTGTAGGGGGCGGCAAAAGCGAAGACGTCGGACTTCTGCTGGGGCGTAAGCGTCAGCCAGGCGGACTTGGCGGCGACCTTGCCGTCCGGGTTCAACGGGGTCTCCTGCGCGGCGAGGGGAAGCGTGGCCACGGACGCAAAAGCAGCGGCTATGGCCGCGAAGGCTACGGTGCGAACCAGGAATTTCACCATGGCGGAAGAATAAACCGAAAAGGGTGGTTTTCCTGCAATTCAATGCACTTAGCCGCCGTTGACTGCTGCCATGGCTTGTCTGGAGGCGGATGGCGTGGTACAAACAATACATTCAAGCTAGCCCGCAAGGGCAAGCGCGAATTTCATGAAGAGTGGTTGAGGGACGAGCCCTGTGACACCACGACAACCGGACAGAACAAAGGCGTACCGGTGTCAACTCTCTCCTGGCGACAGGGAACATGAGATTCGGAGTAGGAAAGTTGCAAGTTCCCACCCCGCGCCTCCTCGTTCCTGAGTTAAGAGCGCCAATCAGAGAGACAGTCACACGTAAAGCCCTCCTCCACATGGAGAGCAAGGCCCTATGTCTTCCGGTGCGTGTGCGCCCTACGATCTGAAGTGCAAAGAGTGCGGCAAGAGCTATGGCAACCAGCCGCTTTCTGTCTGCGATGAGTGCTTTTCGCCGCTTGAGGTCTTTTACGACCTGGATGTGGTGAAGGGCAGCGTGACCCGGGAGTCCATCGCTGCCGGGCCGGCAAGCATCTGGCGCTATCGTGCGCTGCTTCCTATTCCTGAAGGCTTCCAGCCCGATCTCCCGGTTGGCTTCACCCCGCTGGTCAAGGCCAACAATCTGGGCAAGCGTCTCGGCGCTTCCGACATCTACGTGAAGAACGATGCCGTCTGCTTCCCGACGCTGAGCTTTAAGGACCGTGTCGTCGCCGTGGCGCTGGCCAATGCCCGCTACTTCGGGTTTGACACCGTCGGCGCCAGCTCGACCGGTAACCTGGCAAACTCAGTGGCAGCGCAGGCCGCCCGCCTGGGCTTGAAGAGCTGCATCCTGATTCCGGCGGACCTTGAGCCGGCAAAGATTCTGAATACGCTGATCTATGGCGCGCGGCTGGTGCGCATTGACGGCAACTATGACCATGTTAACCGTCTGTGCTCGTTGATCGCCGACCAGTACAGCTGGGGCTTCGTCAACGTGAACCTGCGGCCTTACTACGCTGAGGGTTCGAAGACGATGGGCTATGAGATCGCCGAGCAGCTCGGCTGGCGTTTGCCCGACAACGTCGTGGTGCCGATGGCCGGCGGTTCGCTAATCCGCAAGATCAAGAAGGCCTTCGACGAGCTGGTGTATCTCGGCATCGTTGAGGCAAAGCACGTGAAGTTCTTCGGAGCGCAGGCTACGGGCTGCTCGCCGATTACCCACGCGGTGAAGAACAATCTTGAGCGTCACGAGCCGCAGAAACCGAACACTATCGCCCGTTCGTTGGCGATCGGCAACCCGGCGGACGGCCCATACGCGGCTCGTCTAATCCGCGATACCGGCGGGTGGGGCGAAGATGTCTCCGACGTCGAAGTCGTCGCCGGCATTCAGGAGCTGGCAGAGACCGAAGGTATCTTCACGGAGACGGCAGGCGGCGTAACCACTGCGGTGACCGCGAAACTCTTCGCACAGGGCCGCATCGGTAAGGACGAGACCACGGTGGTCTGCATCACGGGCAACGGCTTGAAGACGACGGATGTGCTGCAGGGCCGCTATGACATCGGACGCGCGGTGAAGCCGCGGCTGGCCGAGTTCGACGCTTATCTACGGGAGCTGGATGGTTTGCCCGCGGAAGAGGCCGAGCTGGTGGCTCAGTAATGCTGAGCTAAGGCTCAGTTCGCTGAGCTGTGGCTCAGGTGGACGAGAAACAGAAAGAGCAGGGAAGATTCAAATGTCAATCAAAGTACTTTTGCCGACTGCCTTTGTCCGCCACACTGATGGCGTGAAGAAGGTTGATTCCGCTGCCACCAACCTGCCGGGCCTGGTCGACGACCTGGGCGTGAAGTTCCCGGCGCTGGGAGCGCATATCAAGGACGAGCAGGGCAAGCTGCGCCCGTTCATCAACGTCTACGTGAACGATGAGGACATCCGCTTTCTGGGCGGCGAGACGCATACCTTTGAGGACGGAGATGAGATTATGCTGATTCCGTCTATCGCCGGTGGGTGTGTGTAGGAATTCGTTCTCTGCATGAAGTAAGAAAGCCCGCCGTCCGGCGGGCTTTTGCTTTTGTTGAGGATGACTACGGATAAGGAAACAGTCGCGCGGAGCGCGATAGAGCGAACGAAGTTCGTTGGGGATCCAACCCTTGCGCTTCGCGAAAGAATGGGGCAACGAGAATGTGCTTGCGTCGTAGTTTGGTGGCGGTGCGAAAGCGGGTCCTTCGCATTCGCTCAGGATGACAGGCGAAGAGACTACACTACAGCGACCGAAGCCGTCTGCAGGCCTCATCCAACGCATCGTCCTTCTTTGCGTAGCAGAAGCGCAGCAGGTTCTCTCCTTTGCCTGCACGGAAGAATGCTGAACCAGCCACGGCAGCTACGCCAACCTGCTTGAGCAGGTTGCGCGCCTTCTCCTTGGAGGTGGAGCCCTCCACGCGGGTGACATCGGCGAGGATGTAGTACGCTCCCTGCGGGACCGTTGGCGTGAGCCCTGCATCTGCAAGCGCGGCTACCGTCTTGTCACGCTTGGCGACATACTCGGTCTGCATCTCGGTGTAGAAGCTGTCGGGAAGGTCGCACAGGCCTGCGGCCACACCATGCTGCAGCGGCGCCGGAGCGGAGATAAAGAGCAGGTCGTGGAAGTAGGCGATGGATGGGGTCCAGCGCTTACTGGCATGCAGGTAGCCGAGACGCCAGCCGGTGACAGAGAAGGTCTTTGAGAAGCCGGCGATGGTGATCGTTCGCTCCGCCATGCCGGGCAGTGTCGCCGGGGAGATATGCTCGTGACCGTCGTAGAGGAAGTATTCGTAGATCTCGTCGGTGATGACGAAGAGATCGGCATCGATCGCGATGGTCGCCAGGGCTTCCAGTTCCGTGCGGGTGAAGACCTTGCCTGACGGATTACCGGGCGTATTGACCAGAATGGCGCGTGTCTTCGGCGTGATGGCGTTTGCCAAAGCTTCGGGATCGAAGTCCCAGCGAGGCGCGGTCAACGGAACGATGACTGGCTTCAGATTCAGGCCCAGCAGCATGTTGACGTGGTAGCCGTAGAAGGGCTCGAAGACGATCACCTCATCGCCTGGATCAAACAACGCCATGCACGTCGCCAGCATGGCTCCGGTGGTTCYGGTCGTGACCAGGATCTCGCCATCGGGATCGGCGGTAATGGCGTTGTAGTGCGCAAACTTACGCGCGATGGCATGGCGCAGCGAATCAATGCCGTCCATACGCGCATAGATATTGAAGCCATTGCGCATGGCGTTGACGGCGCCCTCAATGACTGGATGCGGCGGGTCCGTATCGCAGACGCCCTGGGACATATTGATGCCATCGATGGCGTTGCATGCGATGGTCATGGCGCGGATCTCAGATTGGACGATCGAGGGAGCCAGTTTACTAAGTCGTAGGGCGGATGTAGTGGAAGCAGTCGGCATCGAAGACACTCCTACTGATGTGCCTTCGATGATAGCAATTGCGTAGGATGTGTCATCAAACTCCTGTCGCCAGCGTTGCGAGCGCAAATTTGTCCAGACGAGGCGAAGGCCTGTGGCGGGTCCACAGTCGAGGACGACAACGCACGGGCGAATTTGCGCCGCAACCGGAGGGCCGGGGCAGATTTTCTTCACCCCAGCCAGAAAAGCTGACCGGGGTCCCCGATTCCCGATCTCTTCGTCACTCGTCGTCTCAGTGGACTAGCTACAGTTCTCTCCTCACCCTCGACTCGTAAAAATCTGCTCCCGGCGCTGACGGTACGAGTTTGATGACACACCCTCAAGCCATTTGTCACGTTCTAAACCCGGTGTGTCAGCAGAAGTACCAACACAATCAGGACGATCAGGCCGAGGCCGCCACTCGGGTAATAGCCCCAGCCACGGCTATAGGGCCATGCTGGAAATGCGCCGAACATCAGGAGAAGCAGAACGATCAGAAGAATCAGCATAAAAAACCTCCATGAAGATCGATGAGGTAGATGCCGAACATGCGCATTTGGGCTGCCCTGGCGTATATCTCGCTAAATACAGGTAGCTAAAGCAACAAAAATGCCTCTATGGGACTCTTACTTCCCGCGAATGCCGCGCAATAGTGCGGATTTTTGACGACGAAAGGGAGGACACAACAATGTTTCTGGTTCTGGCAATCATCCTGGTTCTTGCGTGGCTTGGTGGATTTACGCTAATGCACGTCTCCGGATTCTTGATCCATCTATTGCTGATCTTTGCGGTGATCTCGCTGATCATGCACTTCATCGGCGGGTCGCGTAAGGCGGTATAAAAGCGCATCCGGTAAAGCATTTTTTCCTGTAGGTGTAGTGTAGGGCTTCTGCATCTATGGGCGTTTTCCTCAATGAAAACGCCGCTGCACACCACTTACGGGCGACCCAGCAACAGGGAAAATGCTCTAAAGAAGAAGGCCGGGCGCTTGCCCGGCCTTCTTGCTTCGCTTATTGAGGCTTACTGGTGGGTGACGACCGGCTGAACGGTCTCGGTAAGCGGGACCCCAAGGGCATCCGGTGTCTCTTCCTTCAGATCCGGAAGCTTGCCTTCCAGGGCGATCTGCAGCACCTCATCCATGTTCTCGACAAAATGCATCTTCATGCTGTTCTTCAGCAGGTCGGGCAGGTCGGCGAGGTCCTTCCGGTTATCCGCCGGGAGGATCGCTTCAAAGATGCCGGCGCGATGTGCGGCCAGCAGCTTCTCTTTCAGGCCACCGATCGCGAGCACCTTGCCGCGCAGCGTGACCTCTCCCGTCATGGCGACGTCCCGGCGTACCGGAATCTTCGTCAGGGCAGAGGAGAGTGCCGTTGCCAGCGTAATGCCGGCCGACGGGCCATCCTTGGGGATGGCGCCTTCGGGCACGTGCACGTGGATGTCGATGTTGCGATAGAAGTCCTTGCTGAGGCCCAGGTGATGCGCCCGCGAACGAACATAGCTGAGGGCCGCCTGTGCCGACTCCTGCATGACGTCGCCGAGCTGACCGGTGGTGGTCAGCTTACCCTTGCCGTCCAGGACCTGTACTTCGGTCTGCAAAATGCTGCCGCCAACCTCGGTCCAGGCAAGACCGGTGACCAGGCCAACCTCGCTCTTCTCCTGTACCTGCAGATAGTGATCCTGGAAGCTGTTGTTCTGCTCCGGATCGAGGACTTCGAGCATGGCCGAAGCGGGATCGCCGCGGAAGTCAGACGCCATCTTATCGATCTCGTCGAGCATGATGACCGGGTTCTTCGTTCCGGCCTTCTTCATCGACTGAATGATCTGGCCGGGAAGGGCGCCGATATAGGTACGGCGGTGACCACGAATCTCAGCCTCATCGCGTACGCCACCCAGAGACATACGAACAAACTTGCGTCCGGTGGCTTTTGCGATTGACATGCCGAGCGATGTCTTACCGACACCCGGAGGTCCGACAAAGCAAAGGATCGAGCCCTTCGGATTCTTCACAAGCTGACGCACAGCCAGGAACTCGAGAATGCGGTCCTTGATCTTATCCAGTCCGTAGTGATCCTGGTTGAGGACCTTCTCCGCATGCTCGATGGAGCGGATCTCCTTGGACTTCTTCTTCCACGGCACAGCGAGCAGCCAGTCAAGGTAGTTGCGCGAAACAGTCGACTCGGCGGACATCGGCGGCATGGCTTCAAGCTTCTTGAGCTCTTGCGTCGCCTTATCGAAGGCTTCCTTCGGCATGCCTGCGGCTTCGATCTTTTTCTTCAGATCATCGAACTCGCTCTTCTCGCCGCGGCCCAGCTCCTTCTGAATCGCCTTGATCTTCTCGTTGAGGTAGTACTCTTTCTGGGCGCGCTCCATCTGGCGCTTCACGCGCGACTGGATGGTGCGGTCCATGTTCAGCTTTTCGATCGCGGTCTCGAGGGTGTCGGCGACGCGCGACAGACGCAACTCCGGTGCGAAGACCTCCAGCAACTCCTGCTTCTCATCGATGCGAAGCTGCAGGTTGGCTGCGATCATATCGGCCAGCTTGGCGGGCTCATCTAGGCGAACGCTGGCGGCCATGGTCTCGTAGTTCAGTGACTGCTGCAGCTTGACGTACTGTTCGAAGAGCGAGTGCACCTTCTGCACCAGGCCTTCTACCTGCGGAGTCATTTCAAGCTGTGTGCGGCCGGTGCGCAGCGTGGCGACGAAGAAGCCGTCTTCGTCATTGAGTTCGGTGGCGCGGGCGCGTTCAATGCCTTCTACCAGCACCTTGATGTTGCCATCAGGCATCTTGACGCTTTGCACGATGTTGCCGATGGTGCCTACCTGGTAGATATCGTCGGCGCTGGGATCGTCTACCGTGGCTTGCCAGGCACGTTATACATCAGATCGAGCATCAGCTCTTCCAGGATCATGCGCAAACCGCGGGCGCCGACCTTGCGGGCAAGAGCCTCCCGCGCAATGGACTGTGCCGCCTCGGCGGTGAAGGTTACCTTGACGCCCTCGTACTCAAACAGCTTGGAGTACTGCTTCAGAATGGCGTTGCGCGGCTTGGTCAGAATTTCGATCAGTGCTGCTTCGTCCAGCTCGTCCAGAATGCCAAGCACCGGCAGACGACCGATGAACTCGGGAATCAGTCCGTACTTCAGCAGATCCTGCGGTTCAGCCTGACGCAGCAGCTCGGTATCACGCTGCGCGCGGATCGGTGTAATGTCGCCGGCAGGCGTCTCCGGCTCGGTCAACGTCTTGAAGCCAAGGGCTTTCTTGCCTACGCGGCGTGCGATGACACGCTCTAGACCGACGAATGCTCCGCCGCAGATGAACAGGATATTCGTGGTGTCGACCGCGGTGAACTCCTGATGCGGATGCTTGCGTCCCCCCTGCGGGGGAACGTTGGCAACGGTGCCTTCCAGAATCTTGAGCAGCGCCTGCTGAACACCCTCGCCCGAAACATCGCGGGTGATGGAGGGGTTTTCGTCCTTGCGGCCGATCTTGTCGATCTCATCAATGTAGATAATGCCGCTCTGGGCACGCGCTACGTCACCGTCCGCCGCCTGCAGCAGCTTCAGGATGATGTTCTCAACATCTTCACCCACGTATCCGGCTTCGGTCAGCGTAGTCGCATCCACGATAGCGAAGGGAACATCCAGCATCTTCGCCAGGGTCTGCGCAAGCAGCGTCTTGCCGGAACCGGTAGGGCCTACGAGCAGGATGTTGGACTTCTGCAGTTCAACATCGTTGCCGCGCGTCCGGTTCATCTGAATGCGCTTGTAGTGGTTGTAGACAGCGACTGCAAGCTTTTTCTTGGTAAGGTCCTGGCCGATGACATACTCATCGAGAAAGGCCTTTACTTCATGGGGCTTGGGCAGGTGCGCTGGAGCTGCGCCTTGCTGCTTTTCACCACGGTCGTCCTCGAGGATGGAGTTGCAGACCGCAACACACTCATCGCAGATATACGCGCGGGGATAGTCAGAAGGAGAAGAGATCAGCTTGGCGACTGCGTCCTGCGACTTATGGCAGAACGAGCAACGTAGGGATTCGTCTGAGCCCCGTGATGTTTTCATCGGTAAGGCTACTCCTGGTTACAACGGGACGTGCTGGGGAACTTGTTGTCAGTTTACACCCGTTTCGCATGTCCCTTTGGAAACGGGTATCGACCTTATTTCCCATAACCAAAATGGGAAAAACGCCCGGGACGTCTCCCCGGGCGTCTCACTTTACGCCGATTGGGTTTGCATTTCAAATCAACCGCGAGTGCGATCAATAATATCGTCGATCAGACCATAATCCTTGGCCTGCTGGGCGCTCATGGTGAAGTCACGGTCAGTGTCGCGCTCGATCTGCTCGAAGGTCTGACCTGTGTGGCTTGCCATGATGGTATTCATGCGCTCACGCAGACGAAGAATCTCGCGGGCATGGATGTCGATCTCCGTCGCCTGCCCCTGAATACCATGGCCCATGATGAGCGGCTGGTGGATCAGGATGCGAGAGTTGGGCAGAGCAAAACGCTTGCCCTTGCTGCCGGCCATCAGAAGAAATGCGCCCATGCTGGCTGCCATGCCGATGCACAGAGTCTGCACATCGTTCTTGATGTACTGCATCGTGTCGTAAATCGCCATGCCGGCGCTGACTGAGCCGCCGGGCGAGTTGATGTACAGCATGATGTCCTTCTCCGGGTCTTCGCCAGAGAGGAACAGCAACTGCGCAATGATGACATTCGCGATCTGATCGTCGATCGGCGTCCCCAGGAAGATGATGTTGTCGCGGAGCAGACGACTGTAAATGTCATAGGCGCGTTCGCCACGACTCGTCTGCTCAATCACCATGGGTACAAGTCCCATACTTCTCCTCTTCTCTACCTGTAGTGGCGCCAGGGGCGCGGGTTGATTGCCTACGAAGCCAGCTTGTCGTAGAGCACGTTCCCAGTCTTTTCGCGACGAAGTTGTTCCCGGATTCTATTGAGGCCGCCATCGTACAAACGACTCCGGAACGGGGAATTCAAACTTTGCGATCAGCTCTTCGACCAGCTTCTCCTTGGCCTCGTTCTCGAGCGCGTGCTTCTTGCGATCGGCAGCATGCTCACGGAGTTTGCTGATGAACTCATCCCAGGTCTCGTAGTCGCCAAGCTGCTTGGCCAGATCATCGTTCTGCTCCGGCAGTGTCTTCTTTTTGATGGCCTTGACCTTGACGTCATAGCTGACGGTCTTACCGGCGAGGCGGGGCTCACCGAAGTCGGCAGGGTATTCGACTTCAAGAACCAGCTCGTCGCCCGGCTTCTTGCCCTGCAGTGCATCACTGAAGGCAGGAAGCGTGTTCTTGCCACCGAGCTCTACCGGTACATCTTCACCGGTGATCGGCTCTGACGGAGTTACGTTCTCCAGACCCTCTTCGCCGACTGTCTGTGCCAACGGCTTGATCTCGCCGGTGAAGCTGATCTCGGCCAGGTCACCAGTCGTCAGGGTACGGTCGTCCGTAACCGGCTCAATGGTTGCCTGCGAGTCCAGAGCGCGATCGAGCTCAGACTGATATTCCTCTTCGGTCAGCTCAACGGACGGCTTGGCTACCTTTACAGAGTCGTAGCCGGTGATGTCGATCTCGGGCAGCACTTCAAAGGCAGCCTTGAACTTCAGTGGCTGACCCTCGAACAGGGTCAGCTCAACGATCTGCGGCTGCGAGACCGGGTTGACGTTCTGCTCTTCAAGCGCGAGACGGAAGCGCTCGCTGACAAGCTGCTCCATGACCTCCTGGCGAACGTCCTGGGCAAACTTGCGTTTGATGACGTTGGCAGGAACCTTGCCCGGACGGAAGCCCGGAATGCGAGCCTGCTTCTGGAACTTGCGGACAACCTTATCGAATGCAGCGTCAACAACCTCGACCGGCGCTTCCACCGAGATCTCGCGCGTGAGATCGGGATTCAGCACCGGGCCATGATCATGATGATGGTGCGCATGGTCGTGATCGTGATCATGGTCGTGGGTATGATCGTGCGCTGCAGCTTCGGTGCTCGGGGTCTCGCTCTGAGGCGTCTCCGCCGCGTTCAACTCGTTGGTCTCAGTAGGGGTCAAAACAGTGCCTTCCAGGGTTTGAAAATCTCCGTCGCGGCGCCGGGTCAGAGGACCACTCGACGCGCAGAAACGACTCTCTCTATCCTAGAGCATTTTTCCTGTTGCTGGGTATCCCGGGAGGAGCGTGCAGCGGCGTTTTCCATTGCGGAAAACGCCCATAGATGCACAAGCCCCGCAC
>NZ_JBFRCY010000154.1:0-8585 GCF_052113305.1 Terriglobus sp. YAF25 | reverse complement strand
GGCATCGTCGTATGCCTGCGCTTCATCTCCGGCATTGGCCCAGTCCTTCTCACCCTGCAGAAGGTCAGCCTTGGCCTGCTCCACGTTGATCTCGCTTGGACGCATTGCCTGTTCGGCCAGGATAGTCACACGCTCCGGCAGTACCTCGGCAAAGCCCCAGGCTACGAAGAACTTCTCGTTGCCCGAAGCGCCGCCGTGCAGGCGAACCTCGCCGGCGCCCAGTTCGGCCAGCAGCGGAGAGGCGCCGTACAGCGTCTCCAGGTAGCCGGACATCGACGGCAGCTCCACCGCCTCAGCGGTGGTGTCGACCACCACGCGCTGCGGCGTGACCAACCGCACCGAGAGAAGTCCCGTATTGTGTGTTGTCTCGGCCATGGCTTACTTCTTCATCTTCTCCGCGGCTTCGAGCACTTCCTCGATCGAGCCCTTCATGTAGAAGGCCTGTTCCGGAATGCTGTCGTGCTTGCCTTCGATGATCTCCTTGAAGGAGCGGACCGTGTCGGCGACCTTGACGTACTTGCCCGGGTTGCCGGTGAAGATCTCGGCCACGTGGAAGGGCTGCGACAGGAAGCGCTGCACCTTACGCGCGCGGGCCACGGTGATCTTGTCCTCTTCCGAGAGCTCGTCGATACCGAGAATCGCGATGATGTCCTGCAGATCCTTATAACGCTGCAGAATTCCCTTCACGGCCTGGGCGACACGATAGTGCTCGTCACCGACTACGCGCGGAATCAGAATGCGCGAGTTCGAAGCCAGCGGATCGACGGCGGGATAAATACCGATTTCCGTCAGCGCACGCGAGAGCACGGTGGTGGCGTCAAGGTGAGCAAAGGTGGTCGCCGGAGCCGGGTCAGTAAGATCGTCAGCCGGAACATACACAGCCTGCACCGACGTAACCGAACCCTTCTTGGTCGAGGTAATACGCTCCTGCAGCTGACCCATCTCGGTCGCCAGGTTCGGCTGGTAACCTACGGCCGAAGGCATACGGCCCAGCAGCGTGGATACCTCGGAACCCGCCTGCGTGAAGCGGAAGATGTTGTCGATGAACAGCAGCGTGTCCGCGCCTTCTTCATCACGGAAGTGCTCCGCGATGGTCAGACCGGTCAGAGCTACGCGCAGACGCGCGCCCGGCGGCTCGGTCATCTGGCCATAGATGAGTGAGGCTTTGGACTTGGTCCAGTCGTGGGGATCGATAACGCCCGACTCCTGGAACTCGTGCCAGAGGTCGTTTCCTTCACGGGTACGCTCGCCTACACCGGCGAAGACGGAGAAGCCGCCGTGCTTCATGGCGACGTTGTTGATCAGCTCCTGAATCAGAACCGTCTTGCCTACACCGGCGCCGCCGAAGAGACCGATCTTACCGCCCTTCAAGAAGGGCTGGATCAGGTCGACGACCTTGATGCCGGTTTCGAACATCTCTTCCGAGGTCGACTGCTCGTCGAAGGCCGGGGCCTGACGGTGAATCGACCTGAAGGTCTTCGCCTGAACCGGTCCCAGCTCGTCCACGGGCTGCCCCAGAACGTTGAGCACACGGCCCAGGGTCTCACGGCCCACGGGAACGGTGATGGGGCCGCCGGTGTCCTGCGCCTTCATGCCGCGGACCATGCCTTCGGTCGCCGTCATGGCGACGGTACGCACACGGCCCTCGCCCAGATGCTGCTGCACCTCGACGATGACGTCGATGGGATAGGGCGTGGTGAAGCCCTCGCTGGTGATACGCAGCGCCTGGTAGATAGGCGGCATATTCGACTCTTCGAACTGCACGTCAACGGCCGGGCCGCTGATGGAAACTACGTGTCCAATGTTCTCTGCCATAAATCCTTCTCTCTTACAGAGCGGCCGCGCCGCTCACAATCTCGATCAGTTCCTTCGTGATGGCCGCCTGGCGTGCGCGGTTCATCGTCAAGCTCAGCGCGTCAATCATGTCACCCGCGTTGCTCGTGGCGTTATCCATCGCTGTCATACGAGCGGCATGTTCCGCAGCCGCCGACTCCAGCATCGCGTGCAGGATCTGGGTCTCAATGTACTTCGGCATCAGGTGCTTGAAGATGCGTGCCGGGCTCTGGTCGAAGATGTAGTCCACATCAGCGGTGCCGAACTTCTTGGCCTCGCGCTCGATCGCGGTCTCTTCCGGCTCCAGCGTGCTGACACCGGCGGAACGCGCCGCATGTCCGGCGGCTTCCTTCTGCTCAACCGACATCTCTTCGGCAGCAGTGATCTCCGGAGCTCCCAGCTTGGCGATCGGCAGCAGCTTCTCGACAACAACGCGCTGCGCAATCACGCTCTTGAACTCGTTGAAGACCACATAGACGGAGTCGATCTCGGCCCGCTCAAACCGGGCGACAATATCGCGCACCATCGCGTGCACCGTGTTGAAGTCCAGACGAGCCAGCATCAGCTCATGCTCACCGGTCAGCTCCACCTTTTGGGCACGATGACGAATGATCTCGTGATGCTCCGAGAGATCGTTGTCGTACTTCTCCGTCTTGCGCTCATACACGGCCCGGGGATACAGACGGCGGAAGGCATCCCTCGCCTTGCGGCCCACCGGCTCCACGTCCACATTCTGACCGCGGGTTTCACGCTCGCGCACAAAGGTCGAAGCGGCGCGCACGATGTTGGAGTTGAACGCTCCGGCAAAGCCCTTGTCGCCCGCAACCACCACCACGAGGACGTTCTTCTCCTCGCGCTGCACCAGCAGCGGATGGAGAGCTTCGCCCGTATTGTGATCGTAGATATCGGCGCGGCGCTGCAGCGATTCCAGCACGGACGTGATCATCTGCGCGTAAGGACGCGCCTGCAGCGCGGCCTCCTGCGCACGGCGCAGCTTGGCCGCCGAAACCATCTTCATCGCCTTGGTGATCTGCCGCGTGTTTTTCACGCTGCGGATACGGCGTCGTAGATCGAGAACGCTTGCCATAGTCGGTTAGGCCTTGGCGGCCGCAACCTCCTTCGGCTTACGCTCCGCGAGGAATGTCTTTTTGTACTCGGTGATGCCGTCGGTCAGCTTCTTCTTGACCTCGTCGTCGAGCTGCTTCTTCGTCGCGATGTCGTTCAGCACGCCATTGCCGTTGGCTTCGAGGAACGGGAACAGACCATCCTCGAACGCACGGAGCTGCTTCACTTCGACATCGTCCAGCAGGCCCTGGGTTCCGGCGAACAGAATCGCAACCTGCTTCTCGGCCGGCAGCGGCTGAAACTGCGGCTGCTTCAGCAGCTCCGTCAGACGCTGACCGCGGGCGAGCTGGCGCTGCGTGGCCGGATCGAGATCCGAACCGAACTGCGCGAAGGCCGCGAGCTCACGATATTGCGCCAGGTCAAGCTTCAGCGTCGAACCCACCTGCTTGGTCGCCTTGATGGCGGCGGCGAATCCTACACGGCTTACCGACAGACCTACGTTCACGGCTGGGCGGATACCCGAGTTGAACAGATCGGTCTCGAGGAAGATCTGACCATCGGTGATCGAGATGACGTTCGTCGGAATGTACGCCGCAACGTCGCCGGCCTGGGTCTCGATGATCGGAAGAGCCGTCAGCGAACCGCCGCCCTTCTCCTTGCTCATCTTGGCCGAACGCTCCAGCAGACGCGAGTGCAGATAGAAGACGTCGCCGGGGTAAGCTTCACGGCCCGGAGGACGGCGCAGCAGCAGCGAGATCTCGCGGTAGGCCACGGCGTGCTTCGACAGATCGTCATAGATCACCAGCGCGTGCTTGCCGTTGTCGCGGAAGTACTCACCGATAGCGGTAGCAGTGTAGGGAGCCAGATAAGACATCGGCGCCGGCTCGGAGGCCGTTGCGGCGACGACGACCGTATAGGCCATCGCGCCCTTCTCTTCCAGCGTCTGCACCACCTGGGCTACCGACGAACGCTTCTGACCGATCGCGCAGTAGATGCAGATCAGGTCGTTCTTCGCCGAGTTGATGATGGTGTCCAGAGCAACGGCGGTTTTACCGGTCTGGCGGTCGCCGATCAGCAACTCACGCTGTCCACGGCCAATCGGAATCATCGAGTCAATGGCCTTGATACCGGTCGCCATCGGCTCGGTAACCGACTGACGGTCGATAACGCCCGGAGCGATACGCTCGATAGGCAGTGAATGCGGTGTATTGATCGGTCCCTTGTCGTCGATCGGCTGGCCAAGCGCGTTGACCACGCGGCCCACCATCGCCTCGCCTACCGGAACCGACATAATCGTGCCCGTACGCTTGACCTGGTCGCCTTCGCTGATCTGGGTGTAATCGCCCAGAACCACGGCGCCCACCTGGCCCTCGTCCAGGTTCATGGCCAGACCGGCAATGCCCTTGGGGAACTCGATCAGCTCACCGGCCATGACCTTGTCCAGGCCGTGGATACGGGCGATACCGTCGCCCAGCGAGATCACGGTGCCGACCTCGTCGACCTGTACACGCTGCTCGTAGTTCTCAATCTGCTGCCGCAGAAGTTCGGTTATCTCATCTGCCTTGATCTGAGCCATTCCGTCGTTTCCTCTTCAATCCCTTGATACTTCTTCAATCTTGATGCTTCGTTTGTCGCGGTGTGTCTTGTACGTTTCCGCCGCGGCTTACGCGTTGACCAGCTTCTGTTTCAACTGGGCCAACTGCGCCTTGACCGAGCCGTCATACAACGTCGATCCAATCCTGATAATTGCTCCACCCAGCAGAGAGGCGTCCTGCTTATAGCTGGCGCGAACCTTTCCACCGGCCAGAGCTCCGGCCTTCCGTTCCAGCAGCGCCTTATCCTCGTCGGTCAAAGGATGGGCGCTGATGATCTCAGCCTCCGAAATTCCAGCTTGTCTGTCAGCGATGGCATTGTACTGATCCAGCACATCGCCCAGCATCTCCATGCGGCCGTGTGCGGTCAGCACCGCCAGAAAGTTCCGTACCGGCCGGTCGAAACCAATCCGTCCACCCACCGCGTCCAGCACCTTTACCTTGGTGGCCTGGTCGATCGACGGGTTCTCGAGAAGTTCCCGCAGCTCGCGGCTGCCGGCCAGCGTTCCTGCAAAATCCTCAAGCTGCTGGCGAATCTGCTCGCGGTTGAGCTGCGAAGCGGCTACCACATCCGCAAAGGCGTGCGCGTAACGAACAGCGACATCTGCCATTAGTTCTGGCCTCCGTTTCCGCCCAGACGGTCCGCAAAGCTGCGGATCAACAGGCGGTCAGTCTCAGCCGTAACCTGCAGCTTCTGCGCTGCCTGCGAGATCGCCAGGTCGGCGGCGTACTCTTTGATGGCGCGCTGTGCGTGGGCACTGGCTGCGCCAATCTCCTGTTCGGCGGCGGCGACAATCCGGTTCTTCTCGTCCTCGAGCTGCGCCTTCATCCGTGTCTCTTCCGCGGCGGCATCGGCGGCGGCCTGCGACTTCAGCGCAGCAATCTCACCATCCAGCTTCGCCAGGCGAGCCTCGACGGCGGACATGCGGGCATTGGCGGCCTCGGTCGCCGAGCGGGCTTCATTGATCTGCTTGCCGATCGTGGCGGAACGGTTACGGAAGGCCTTGGGCAGCGACTTCATCAGGCCATAGAGAACGGCAATCGCGAGGATCGCAAAGTTCAGCACCTGGAAGGCGGTGRCAGCGGTGTCTGGCTGCATGCCCAGGGCATGGCCGATCTTTACTACCATCGGGCTCTTCAGGAAGGCCTCGTTGGACTCTTCGTCCTTCTTCTCGGACTTCTGCTCTTCAGGAGCGGTCAGCTCCGCCTTATCCTGCTTGGCTGCAGGCGCGGGGACGGGAGCAGTTTCCTGCGCAAAGGTCAGCGGCGCGGGCACAGCAAGAACACCGGCGAGCATCGCCGCAAACAAAATCTTCTTCAACTTCACTGGGCTCCTCCCGCCAGAACTCCCGCAGAAAGAATGGCCTTAACCACCTGAGCTGAAAGCTGCTCGCTGGCCACCTCAATCTGCCTCTTCGCCTCGGTCACGCTTTGCTCGACCTGCTGGCGGGCAGCGGTGATACGCGTTTGCGCCTGCTCACGCGCTTCGGCCAGGATGGCTTCGCGCTCGGCGTTGAACTGCTGCACACGCTTCTGGCGGGCCTCGAAGATCTCGGCACGCGCAACGCGCAACCGCTCTTCATACTCCGACGTCTTGCTTTCAGCGGAGGCTACAGCAGACTTAGCCTGCTCCATGGCGCCCGATGTACGCGCCCGGCGCTCGGCCAGCGTCTTCTCAAGAGGACGGCGCACCAGTACGGTATAGGCGATTACCACGAGCGGAAACAACACAATCGTCGGCACGGAGCCGAGCACAAGTTCGCTGAGTTTAGCTAGGATCTCATTCATGAAATGACTTGTCAGGAAAGCTGCCGTAACCGCGGGAACGGATCTTCAGGGCAGCGAAAGAGGCTTTCTTTTCTTCCCTTCGACATCTTATTTGTAACAAGGCATTTTGGGGCATGTCAATGTGGATTCGTGCGATAACAGAACCCACGCATCGCTATTCGCACAATTTGACATCCCTGAAATATCCCCGAAAAGTACTTGACTCCCTTGGGAACCGGAGTACCCTTTAAGTCACCACCTGGACCCAATTCAGGGTCAATCAGGCCGCCTCGCCGGGGACACTCTCCGCTCCCCCTCTTTGAGGCGGCCTGGTCATTTAAACGCTCAACTCCGGATGCCCATACACCGGGTGCCCGATGTCCCGGGGTCCCCAACGAACTTGTTTCGTTGGGGTGGTGTCCCGATTCTGGGACGTGGGTATTCGAGCGAAGCTCGAACCGTTTTTTGTTTGTCATTTCGTAGCACTCGGGGTCCCGGCCGGCTACCGGAGAAATCTGCTTTTCTACCTATTTTTTCTGGGCAGCATCGGGAAAAGCAGATTCCTACGGGATGCATCGCGTAAAGCGGGTCCTTCGCGTTCGCCCAGGATGACAAACAAAAACTACGTTCCTGCCACCTACGACGCCGACTCCAACTGAAACCGCCGATACCGCCCCAACAGACCTCCCAGCACCTTTTCCACCTGTGTCTTCTGCTCATCCAGCATCGGCGACGAAACATCGCGCACATGCAGCAGAATCTCCGCGCGTTCCACCTCTTCCAGAGTGGCGCGGAAGCTGGTGACCAGCGTGTGCGGCAGATTGCGGATAAAGCCGACCGTATCGCTGAGCAACACCTTGCGCCGTGAAGGCAGCGCAAGCTGACGCAGCTTCGGGTCGAGCGTTGCGAACATGCGACTCGACTCCAGCACGCCCGCCTCTGTCAGCGCATTGAACAACGTGCTCTTGCCTGCGTTGGTATAGCCCACCAGCGCCACCACCGGTACCGGGACACCTTCGCGCCGCTGCCGCTGCTGGCGGCGGATGCGCCGCACCTGCTCGAGCTGTGCTTTTACATGATCGATGCGGACATGGATGCGCCGACGGTCGGTTTCGAGCTTCGTTTCGCCGGGGCCACGGGTGCCGATACCGCCGCCAAGCTGGCTCATTGCCTTGCCTCGTCCGGCAAGCCGCGGCAACTGGTACTCGAGCTGCGCCAGTTCTACCTGCAAATGGCCCTCACGGGTCCGCGCGTGACGGGCAAAGATGTCGAGGATAAGCTGCGTGCGATCAATCACACGGCATGGCAACAGCTTTTCAAGATTGCGAAGCTGCGAGGGAGAGAGATCGTGGTCGAACAGCACCAGCTCTGCGCCCGTGCTCTCAGCCATGGCGGCAATCTCTTCCGCCTTACCCTGACCCACCAGCAACGCGGGGTCAGGCTTCTGCCGGCGCTGGATCATGACCGAAGCGATCTCCGCGCCGGCCGAACGCGCCAACTCACGGAACTCCTCCAGCGCGGCCTCAAAGTCGAGGTCGGCCACAGGAACCGCCGGCGGCGTGGGAACGTCGGGCACTGCAGCGTCAATAGCCGCAGAGGCGCGCGCCTGTGCGGCGACATGCGGAACCCGCCGCCGCTCGCCGGTAAACTCTACCGCGACCAGGACAGCTCGCTCCGCGTGCGCGCTCAGACTGCGCTCGCGCAGTTCGTCAGCCTGCCGCAGCCTCTCTACGAGAAGCCGCGGCTTCTGTATGTCTGCCAATGCTAGGCGCCTGCGGGCTCATGCGCGGCGACAGCAGCCGACGAAGGAGCGCCATGTGACATGGCGGATCCATGCGGCCGGTCGCCGTGTCCCGTAGCGGAACGCCCACTGACCACGGTGGAGATAGCGTGCTTGAAGATCAACTGCTCCTGACTATTGTTCTCGAGCAGCACGGAATACTTGTCGAAGGAGCGAATACGGCCCGTCAGCTTCACGCCGCTTACGAGGTAGATCGTGATGGGGCTCTTGTCTTTGCGGACGGTGTTGAGAAAAGTGTCCTGAATGTTCTGCGCCGGCTTCGAATCCATAAGGCCGATCTCCTTTTAGATTTCTGGTTCAAAATGCGTTGCTGGAAACAGTGAAGCTGCACCGCTTCCCCCGGGTTATGTGAGAGAAACTGCAGCGGCGTCCAGACTCAAAAGTCTTGAGCGAGTTCACAATACGAGCATTGTGGCGATTTTTCAACACTTGCTGCCCTAATAGACGCGCAGGGTAGCCCTTAGGCTGCTCAAAATTTGATTGTTTCTTCGCACAATGCATTTTCCCTGTTGCCGGGTATCCCGAAA
>NZ_JBFRCY010000153.1:0-7251 GCF_052113305.1 Terriglobus sp. YAF25 | reverse complement strand
CGACGGGAGAGGTCTTCGAGGCCATCGCCTGCTGAATGCACGCGTCGAGCGAGCAGACCTCGGTACCGAAGTCGAACTCACGTCGAGCGTCCCAATACTGTTGCGCCAGATTCTTCGCGACCTTTTCTTCTTCTGCAGGATTGGTTCCGGTCACGACTACCGATGCGGCGCCGCGCGGTTCGTCTGCCCAGACATATCCCACCAGCATCGAGACATCGAGCACTCCAGGCGTCTTATTCAACTCCGGTAACTGGGACCACAAGCGCTTGCCGGGATTCCACTCCGTTGAGCTCCGCTCACCGGGCATCAGCACTGGGATGCTGGCCCACATCAGCGTTGTACGGATGTTCCCCTGGATGCACTTCACCAGCATGTCGCAGGCGCGGCTCATGGTCTCTTCGCGATCGATATGCGGCGCGGTTCGGAAGGCGGACATCATGTCCAGCGTGTCGATAATGCGCTTGCTGATATTGCCGTGAAGATCATAACTTGCCGACATCAGGCACTTCGAGCCAACGACCTTGCGAGCCGACTCATACCAGTCGGCTTCTGCGTCCTGCATCCCTTCCACGAACATGGCTCCGTGCATGGGAAGGTAGAGACCATCCAGTGGCAGCAGGATCTGCAGGCGCTCCAGAAACTCTGTTTTGATCTTGTCGTACGTATCTCGCGCTATCGGTCCTCCTGGGACGGCGGTAGCGACGAGTGTCGGCATAAATGGAACTTTGGGATAACGCTTCTTCAGAAATGCAAAGCGGGCGTTCTCATCCGCTTCTTTCCCACGCAGGATGGTGAAGTCTTCCATGCGTGCACGGATGTGGCCATAGGTGCTGCTCTCAATCCCAATGCCGCCGTATGCAATACGCGGCGTTGTTCCTGCGGACCATCCGCGGTTTGAGGCTGCAAGAGCAAAGGCAGACGCCGACGCGGTCTTCAAAAACTCTCTACGTTGCATGAATGCAGATGCTCCTGGAAAGATGAAGCGTAGGTCAAGAATTTGGGGCGGCCATGAAGGCCGCCCCATGTGTTGTTCGTTAGAACTTCACGCGCGCCGCGAACTGAATGAGACGCGGGTTGTAGGCATTCGCCGTTGAAGTGATGGTGCCGAAGGTCGATACGGGAGCGCCTGCCGAGAGCGACAACGATGAGAGCGGGTTCACAAACTGCGCTGTGTTCAAGACATTGAAGGCCTCAGTGCGGAACTCAAGCTTCACACGTTCGGTCAGATCGAAGTTCTTGAACAAGGACAAGTCCACGCGCTGGAGCCCGGGACCGTAGAGCTGGTTACGACGCTGATTGCTCACCGTTCCAGCAGGTTGGAAAGAGAAGGCGCTGGTATCGAACCACTTGCCAATAGTTGGATGGCTGACCTTACCGCTTCCCGTCATGTTTGCCCGATCACTGTTGCCAGCCGTCGGACGTGTACCACTGCGGTTCGTCACGTTCGTGACCGAAAACGGCATGCCCGTATTCCACACCACAACTCCGTTTGCCTGCCATCCCCGGGCGAGGACGCCAGTGAAACCGTGCAGGCCCTGACCGAATGGGAGAGTGTAGTTGAATGTACCGGTCACACGCTGACGGACATCCAGATTGCCGTTGCCATACTCAAGAGTGGGAATCAGATCCGCGGAAGATCCGAAACCATTGCCACCGTTGTTGCTGATCGACTCTGAGTTATCCAACAGACGTGCCCACGTGTAGCCAACCTGCAGATCCAGTCCCTTGCTGAAGCGCCGCTTCAGCACGGCCTGCATTGCATGGTAGCTGCTGGCCCCGTTACTGCGATAAAGCGGGATCGATGTGACGTTTGGCACAGTGGCGTTGAACCGACGACGGGTGTTGAAATCGGTTGAGGTTGCTGGAGAATTTGTCGTTGTATCGCCTCGTGCTGTCTGAGTGAACGACAGCGCACTCACCGCCACTGGAACCGTGTTGTAGTCCGAGAGGTAGTAGGCATTGTGGCGACCTAACTCACCCACGTAGGACAAGGTTCCCACAAAGCCAGCGACCTCACGTTCTACGGTCAGGTTGAACTGTTCGATGTAGGTTGAGCGGAAGTTCGGATCCAGAGCTGCGGTAATGCTGCCACTTGGAAATTTCCCATCCGCGCTGACGTAAGGGTTCGGAGTTGGCGTGGGTAGACCGCTGCCAAACTTCCTATATTGATTTGGGTTCTGAAGGCCAAGCTGTTGCGCCTGTGCGGCCGCTTGATCCGGCGTATAGGCACCCCATGTTGCGATGAATGGTTGATTGACGAGCGCCGAACCTGAAGTAGTGTTTTCCGGAGCAAAGGTCAAACCGAAGCCGCCACGGATTACGGTACGGGGCATAGGTGTATAGGCGAAACCGAAGCGGGGAGCGAAGTTGCTATAGTCGGTCTTCACACCGCCATGTGAGTCGGCATTGACTCCCGCGACCAGTATCCGGCCTTGGTTGATATCGAAGTTGGACAGAACATTGTTGATTTCCGTGTACGGTGTGAACAGGTCGTAACGGACACCCACATTCAGAGTCAGGTTCGGCAACAAGTGAATATCATCCTGCACAAACACATGCGGCTCCCATGTGCGGTTGCGCGGCGTGTACAAGATCCAGTTACGGCCCTCAGTCAGATAGTCGCCAGTTAACAGCGTGGAGAAATCCGTAAACGCCCAGTTGCCGTTCGCCGTATCTGTTTGTGTGGTGGAGTCCTGCCTACGGATCAAGCCAGCACCGATCTTGATGGTCTGCTTGTGCCGAATGTAGTTAACGACTCCCTCATACTGCCAGGTGTTCTCGTGATAGATAATCGGCGGGCGGTTGCCGAGCGTCGGAGCGGTTCCCTGGTTAACAGTGACCGCAGAAAGCTCTGCGGTACGCGCATCGACGTTCATATTGGCCTGCCCCATTGCCGTGTTGATCGCCTTCCCATAATTCAACGGGAATTGAGCATTGTTCAACAGCGTATAACCGGCCTTCAATTCGAGAAGTAGATTGGGAGTGAAGGTGTGGATATAGTTGAGGTGTGCCTGATGCGCGCGCGTCTGCGCCGGTCCGGGATAGCTCCCCAGGTTACCGCCCGGCTCGATGACACCGGCCGCGGTGTTCACGGCCGGAAACAGCGAGCCAATTTTGGTATCCACGCGATTGTAGGTGTAGCGCAGGTAAGTCAAATCGCCATTGTTGAAGCGATGATCGACACGTCCGTCACCCGTTTTTGAGAACTGGTTATCAGCACGAGCTCCTACGTAATTTCCGGAGACCGCGTTATTCGTCGGCAGCGGAAACAGATTGAGGTACTGCTGGCCGACCTTGTCGAAGGAGGCCGCTGGAATAACCTTGTTAATCGCCGCATTGTCCGTAAAGTTGCCCGGATTCTGACGTTCGAACAGTGTTGGCACGGTCGTGGTCGTCGGATTCTGGTTCTTGATGATATCCAGGCCCTCATAATCCGCAAAGAAGAAGCTACGGTCCTTAACGATACGGCCACCAATGCTACCGCCGTACTGGTTTTGGCGATACTTCGGCTTCGGAATATTGGCGCCGAACTTGAACGGATTCGCATTCAGTACGTCGTTACGGAAGAACTCGTACACCGATCCATGCAGGGTGTTCGTACCGGACTTGGTGATCACGTTCACAATCGCACCCGCCGCACGGCCTACTTCTGCCGTAAAGACGTTTGCCTGAACGCTGACTTCCTGGATGGCATCGACTGAAGGACGAACACCGATCGAGCCGATCACGCGCTCGTTATTATCGATGCCATCGATGGTCTGGTTGTTCATCATATCTGCCTGACCGTTCATCGAAACAGATGACGTCTGGCGGCGATCGTCAGGCCGGTTGCCGCTCGCAAGGCCATTGTTCAGCCCTTCCGTCGCTCCCGGGGTCACCTGGACAAGATTGATGAAGTTACGGCCATTGAGCGGAAGCTCCTGGGTCGCCTTTTCCGTAACCGTTGTAATCAGCGCTGAGGAGTCCGTATGCAGTGCCGGAGGCGTCGCCTCGACGTTTACGATCTCGCCTTGGGAACCCACGACCATGTGCGAGTCTTCACGGGCACGGTCACCTGCTGCCAGGTTGAACGAATCAATCTTAAAGACCTTGAATCCTGTCGCTGTCACCGCCAGCGAGTAACGGCTTGGCTTGAGCAGCGTGAAGACAAACTCACCGCCGTCTCCCGAGGTCAAGACACGGGTCTCGTGCGTTTCGATGTTTGTCAGCTCAACCTTTGCATTCGGGATAACGGCGCCGCTTTCGTCCGTCACCGTACCGACGACATCAGCAGTCGTGTTCTGCGCCAGGAGCGGCGACCCGGTAAACAACAGGACAGAGCCGGCAAGCAGGGCTCCGCGAAGAACGGAACGCGTTAAACAAAGAGAACTCGCCGGGGACCATCTTCCCGGCCTACGTTGACTGGTACTCCTGAAACCAAACTTCATTTGCGGCCTCCCACAATCTCGATTGGTTGTGTGTGTGATGCGGGGCTGCCCACCATAACGCAGGGAGAAGACCCGCGGAGTAGGAATGCGCTGTGTTTTATATTGTCTTCTTATTCTTTCAGTCACCGAAATTATTCGGCACCAGGATTAGCGTCATTCGTTGTACGATCTACAGGAAAGCAGGAATGCAATGTTTCGGTGACTGGATGATATCCGTGCACCGTCAGGCGGTCAAGGCGATTTGTAACCCTGGTTTGGTCGTCCTGTAACCGCATGATGGAGTACGACGTCCCGTGCCGTTTTGTTCCACCTGCTGTCCGGGAGAAGCTGTCGTTGAAGGTGCCGTTTCAATCCGCGAAGACCTCGATCATCGCAGCCTTGCTGCAACACGACCGCCTCTCAAGGCTCGAGCTGAGTGAGCTTACCGGGGTCAGCCCAGCCGGCATCACCGAGGTGACCCAGAAGCTTCTTCAGCAGGAACTGCTGGCGGAGACTCCATCCATTGATCCTCCGGGCCGGGGCAAGCGTCGCGGACGGCCGCCGGTAGAGCTCTCTCTTCAACCAGGACATTCCTGCTTTGCAGGCATCAATATCGGCGAAGGCGAGATGGTGCTCGCGATTACGGACCTGAAGGGAGAGGTTCTGGAACAACGCCACGTTCCGGCAGTTGATTCCCTCTCAGAGATTCCCGAAGCAATACGCACGACGTTCCTCGCCGCGCTGAGTCATGCCTCGATTCCGCGCACCAGAGTGCGTGGCGCTGGTATCGCCGTATCAGGAATCGTCGATGCCGACCAGGGCGTGTGCCGTTACTCCGCCGCACTGGACTGGCGTGATGTTCCCATCGCCCGCATCATCGGAGAGGCTCTGGAGCTGCAGGCGTGGGCCGACAACGATGCCAACGCAATTGCCATTGGGGAACATATCTTCGGCAATGCGAGGGAGTACGACCACTTCTCTTCCATCGTGTTGGGACGTACGATTGGCTCCGCCCACTACATGCACGGCATTCTCTATCGCGGACACGATGGCAGCGCCGGCGAGATTGGGCACATCTCGGTCGATCCACATGGAATACTTTGCCGCTGCGGCCGCAACGGATGTCTCGATACCATTGCCGGCGGTTCCGCACTGCGGCAGGCCGCTCACGAGAAAGGCCTAGTGATTGAGAGCATGCGCGACCTGGAAGACCTGGCGATGCATGGCGAGCGTAACGCCGTGCAGCTACTGCGCTGTGCAGGCAAGGCTCTCGGTTCGGCCATTGCATCGCTGGTGCACATCAATAATCCGCAGGCGGTTCTCTTCACCGATCTGGAGGGCTTTGAGAACGGAGTCTTCCGCACCGCCATTCGCCAGGGAATCGAAAACAGTATCCTTCCCCGTTATCTCGGCTCCACCGAGATTCGTTTCACCACCGCCGACCCGGTGTCGTTACCGAGGAGCGCGGCTTCCATCGCAGCTTTCAACTACCTGATGTCGTTATAGAACTTCGTACACGGAGGTCCTGAGATGTTTGCAACACAGCAGAAACAGGAAGAGATGCCGACCGAACGCCGTACCTTTCTCRAGCAGGCCGCTGCTGCTGCCATCGGTGTAGCAGCTGGTGGAATGACTCCGCCGGCACTCTTCGCAGAGAGTGCAACGCGGAAACAACCCACGCATGCTCCTATGGAGCTTGGCCTGCTTATCAAGCCTTCTCCGGACCCCGAAGCGAAGATTCGCCTGGTTCGCGATCTCGGCTTTAAAACCTGCTTCCTCTCGCTCGACGGCTACCTGAACAATTTCACGCCCGCGCTGACGAAGCAGATGGCAGACCTCCTGGATAAGTATCAGGTCATTGCGACGACAGCCGAAGTCGTGAATCCCCAACCGCTCAAATGGAACTTCACGGAAGGCCCCGCCACCATTGGCCTGGTCCCGCGAGCCTATCGCCAGGCCAGGCTTGATGCGCTGAAGCAGTGTTCCGACTTTGCCAAAACCCTTGGCATCGACAAAGTTCAGACACACTGTGGGTTTATTCCTGAGGATCCCAAGGACCCTCTCTACCCTGAAACGGTAGCCGCCATCCGTGAGATCACCGAGCACTGCGCTGCCAATGGCCAAAGCTTCCTGATGGAGACCGGACAGGAGACACCCACCACCATGCTGCGCATGTTGAAGGACGTAAACAATCCTGCGCTTGGTGTGGGCCTTGATACCGCCAATCTGATTCTTTACGGCAAGGCCAACCCGGTAGATGCATTGAAGGTTCTTGGACCCCACGTTCGCGCTATGCACGCCAAGGACGGCAAATGGCCAACCGACCCGGACCAGCTCGGCAAAGAGGTTCTTATCGGTAAGGGCGAAGTGGACTTCCCGAAGGTTTTGTCCATGCTGCATGAGGTTGGCTATAAAGGTGCTGTCAGCATCGAACGTGAGACCTCCGGACCGCAGCAGGTCGAGGACGTAAAAGCTGAAAAGCTGTATCTCGAAGACATCCTCAACAAGATCAAGAAGGCATAACCAGACGGAGGAAGATGATGAATCGCAGAAAGTTTTTGCAGGGTGCAGGAGCTCTGGGCGGCCTGATGATTGTGAAGCCCAGTGTCGCTTTCAGTTACGCAGCAAATTCAACCGTGCAGTATGCTCTGCTGGGCTGCGGCAAACGCGGTACGTCGGTTGCGACCTCGTTTGCGAAGAATACCCAGGCGCGCATCGTCGCCCTCGGTGATATCTTCCCCGACCAGCTTGCAAAGGGTAAACAGCATTTTGACGAGATCAATGCATCGCTTGGCTTCCCGGCAATCGACGACAAGATGACCTTCCACGGGTGGGAGGCCTATAA
>NZ_JBFRCY010000152.1:0-7260 GCF_052113305.1 Terriglobus sp. YAF25 | reverse complement strand
GTGGACAAGGTTGCCGACCCCTACACCAGCGATCGTACGGTGACGCGTGCCAGCGCCTCCGCCGGTGCCTATGTGCAGTGGTTCTCCAAGTCCGCTTATGCAGCTCCGGCTGCCGGGACCTATAGCGCCACGCAGAGAAACTCGGTACGTGGCCCGGGTCTTGGAACGGTCGATGCCTCGTTGGTGAAGAACACCGCGCTGTACGAGGGTGTCAAGCTTCAGCTCCGTGCGGAGATGTTCAACATCTTCAATCGTCTGAACCTCGCGGCTCCGAGCGGTAGCTTCACCTCGGGCAACTTCGGCCGCTCGACCACAACCGTCGGCGACGCTGCCGGTGCACCTGGCATCGGTTCGGGCGAGCCCTTCAACGTGCAGTTCGCTGCGAAGATCATCTTCTAACACTGCAATTATCAACAAGTTGCGAAGGGCCGGAGGATTCTCCGGCCCTTCGTACGTTTGTATCTTTTTCTCTATCTCACGCGTCTTATAACCCGCAGGAGGTTCGCTATGCGTTGGTTACGATTCGCGCTGATGGGTGTATTGACCGCTACCGCGGTCGCACAGGTGGAAGGTCCGGTCTCAACCTCGGCCCTGGTGCGCGTTGAGGATAAGCGTGGGCCGGAAGCTCCGCATATCGACATCTCTCAGGTCAAGGTGAAGTTCGGTGATGATGATCGCCGTGTCACGGCGTGGAATCCTGTTCTTAGCGGGTCGGGGCATGGGCAGGGAACAGGTGTGGAGCTGGCAATTCTGATCGATGATGGTCTGCAGAGCAGCTTCGGGCGCATGCTCGGCGATATCCAGAGCTTTATTCAAGCTCTGCCTCAGGATGTCGCGGTGACGGTCGGCTACATGCAGAACGGCCGTGTCGTTACGCCGCAGGGATTTACTACCGAACATGATATGGCTGCCAAAGCGATTCGTCTGACACAGGGACTTCCTGGAGCAAGTGCAAGCCCCTACTTCTGTCTCTCGGACTTCGTAAAGAACTGGCAGCCCAATGGCAAGGCGCATGTCGTTCTGATGATCACCAGCGGCGTCGATCCCTATAACGGCAGCACGAGCCCACTGAACCAGAGCAGTCCGTATGTGGATGCAGCCAAGAGCGATGCGCAACGTGCGGGTGTCGCGGTTTATTCCATCTACTTCACCGGAGCGGCAATGCGCGGCATGCAGGCGTCTTTCAGCGGCCAGAACTACCTAACGGACGTCGCGGCTGCCACTGGCGGAACGGCCTACTATCTCGGGACAGGAGACCCGCCCAGCTTCAGCCCGTTCCTTAAGCGGTTTAGTGATGCGCTTTACGATACCTATCGCGTGGAGTTCGAAGGCGGAGGAAAGGGTCTACAACGGTTCAAGGTGTCGGTTGAGGGAACCAAGGTCGCCGGCCCAATGATGGTGGAGGCTTCACCGCGATAGAGTATTTCCCCTGTAGGTGTTGTGTAGGGATTCCCTATCTATGGGCGTTTTCCGCAATGAAAACGCCGCCGCACACCTCTTCCGGGATACCCAGCAACAGGGAAAATACTCTAAGACAACGATGAGGGCAACAAATGGTCTTTGCCACCAAACGGTGGTTCATTCTCCCGGACACAGTAGTCTAAGGAGACTGGAGTTCTCCTTTTTGACCGCAGATATGACCATGAAAGCCCTTGTTGTCGACAGCTTTGAAACCGGAGCATTCCGGATCGCCGAAGTCCCTCAACCCCAGATTGGTGACCATGACGTACTGGTACGTGTTCATGCCAGCGGCGTAAACCCAATCGACAGCAAGATCCGTACCGGCAAGGCTCCGCACGGCGGGATGACCGCTCCGTGCATCCTGGGCACAGATATGGCCGGTGTGGTGGAGGCTGTAGGTATCGGTGTCTCTGAGTTCGAAGTTGGCGACGAGGTGTACGGTCTTGCCGGCGGAGCCGGTGGCATCCAGGGATCGCTGGCGGAGTACATGGCCGTCGATGCCGACCTGATTGCTCCGAAGCCGAAAAGCCTGAGCATGCGCGAGGCTGGGACTCTACCTCTGGTCTCGCTTACCGCGTATGAAGGTCTCGCAGACCGCGCGCAGGTGCAGGCTGGTGATCGTGTCCTCGTCACCGGCGGCGCAGGTGGCGTCGGTCATATCGTTGTGCAGATGGCAGTCTCCGCGGGCGCGGAGGTCTTTGCGACCGTCTCAGAGTCCAAGGCTGAGATTGTTCGAGGCTATGGCGCAACGCCCATCGATCGCGATGAGCCGGTGGATCAGTATGTGCAGCGCCACACAGGCGGTGTGGGATTCGATGTCGGCTATGACACGGTCGGTGGYAAACCCCTGGACGACTGTATGGCAGCGATTCGTAATTATGGCCGAGTGGCCAGTTGCTATGGATGGGGAGCACACGATCTAAAAGCACTCTCGCGTCACGGCGCCAGCTACTCAGGCGTCTTTGTCCTGTTGCCTCTGATTACTGGAGAGCGTCGGAGCCACCATGGATGGATATTGCGCGAAGTAGCTCGCATGGTAGAGCGGGGGAAACTCCGCCCCATCGTCGATGAGCGTCGCTTTACTTTCGAGACCGCGCTCGAAGCGCATGAACTTGTCGAGAGCGGTCAGGCGAACGGAAAGATTGTGATTGATGTCGTTTAGAAGGTTTTGCTCGACCCAAAGATATGCGGCCGAAATGAGTGGAAGAAAGTCGATTGATTACTAAACGCAGCTTTTGAGTGGCACATGGTTGTGCTTATTTCGGGTGCCCCACCCCTCGCAACGCTAGGGTGGGTTCGATGGCACGGGACTCTAAACGACGAGAGGAATGTTGTAACTCGACCACTGCCACATTTCGGGCAAAGGAACGAGCCCTCGTACGACAGGGTTGTTATGCATGTAGTCGAGCTTTTCTCGAATCTTCGCCGTAGTGAGAACGTTGAAGTCGTAATAGCGGGGTAAGCAGAATGGTTTCTGCGGAGAGCGCTTTGCGACTGAGACTTTAAGGGCTTGAATGAAGGTCCAGAGAGCTACTTCTTCTTTTTCTTTGGGAATGGCAATCAGCAGGTGGACATGCTCTGGCATGATGACATAGCCGATGACCTCAACCTGGTACTTCTGACTGGCAGACCACAGGGTCTCCAAAAATAGATCCTTTGCCGCAACGGTTCCTAAATACGGACGCCGACCATCGCAACTAAAGGTCACGAAATGAACCTCAGCTGTATGACGGGCAAGTCCTAATGRCATGAGGAGATTGTAGGTTAACCGCGCTGATTGCCATCGAACCCACCCTAGCGTTGCGAGGGTGGGGCACCCGGTATAGAGAGGCTTTCTCGTTGGTTTTCCTCCGAGATGGTGATGTCGATGACAGATAAAAGCAGAAAGGCCCCGGAAACCGGGGCCTTTCTGTGCCTTTGCGCCAAAGGCGCGATTCGCCGTCCGCGCAGGACCTAGTACATGCCGTCCATGCCGCCGCCGTGGCTGTGGCCACCGGCAGCCGCAGCAGCCTTCTCGGGGATCTCGGAGATCAGAGCCTCGGTGGTCAGCAGCAGGCCGCTGATGGAAGCAGCGTTCTGCAGGGCGGTGCGGGTTACCTTGGTCGGATCGATGACGCCGGCAGCAACCAGGTCCTCGAAGACGCCTGTGGCTGCGTTGTAACCCTGGTTGTCCTTGCCTTCCAGGATCTTGCCGACAACCACTGCACCCTCTTCGCCGGCGTTGCCGACGATCTGGCGCAGGGGCTCTTCGATGGCGCGACGGATGATGGTGGCGCCGATCTTCTCATCGCCTTCGAGGGTCTTGATCAGAGCGTCGACATCTTTGGCGCAGCGAACCAGAGCGACGCCGCCGCCCGGAACGATGCCTTCTTCAACGGCAGCGCGGGTTGCATGCATTGCGTCCTCAACGCGAGCCTTCTTCTCCTTCATCTCGGTCTCGGTAGCAGCACCGACCTTGATGACGGCAACGCCGCCAACTAGCTTGGCAAGGCGCTCCTGCAGCTTCTCGCGGTCGTAATCGGAGGTGGTCTTCTCGACCTGCGCACGGATCTCACGTACACGGCCTTCGATCTCGGTGTCCTTACCAGCGCCGTCGACGATGGTGGTGTTGTCCTTGTCGATGGTCACGCGCTTGGCGGTGCCCAGATCCTCGAGCTTCACGCTCTCGAGCTTGATGCCGAGGTCTTCGGTGATGGCGCGGCCACCGGTCAGGATGGCGATGTCGCCCAGCATGGCCTTGCGGCGGTCACCGAAGCCAGGCGCCTTGACGGCGGCGACGTTCAGCGTGCCACGCAGCTTGTTGACGACCAGGGTCGCCAGGGCCTCACCGTCGACGTCCTCTGCGATGATGAGCAGCGGCTTGCCGGTACGGGCAATCTGCTCCAGCAGGGGCAGCAGGTCCTTCATTGTGGAGATCTTCTTCTCGTAGATCAGGATGTAGGGGTTCTCGAGAACGGCTTCCATGCGCTCCGCATCGGTGACGAAGTAGGGCGACAGGTAACCGCGGTCGAACTGCATGCCCTCAACGACGTCGAGCTGTGTCTCCATGGTCTTGGACTCTTCCACGGTGATCACGCCATCCTTGCCAACCTTCTGCATGGCGGCAGCGATGATGGAGCCGATCTGCGAGTCGGAGTTGGCCGAGATGGTGCCGACCTGGGCGATCATGTCGCCGGAGACCGGCTTGGAGAGCTTGGCTAGAGCGCCGCCCTCAACCGAGCCGTCTTCCTTGCGCTTGCCCACGATGGTCTCGACAGCCTTGTCGATGCCGCGCTTCAGAGCAGTAGGATTCGCGCCGGCGGCAACGGTCTTCACGCCCTCGCGATAGATAGCCTGCGCCAGAACCGTGGCGGTGGTGGTGCCGTCACCGGCAACGTCCGAGGTCTTCGAGGCCACTTCCTTCACGAGCTGGGCGCCGACGTTCTCGATCGGATCCTTGAGCTCGATCTCCTTGGCAACTGTCACGCCGTCCTTGGTGATGGTCGGAGAGCCGAACTTCTTCTCGATAACAACGTTGCGGCCCTTGGGGCCCAGGGTGACCTTCACTGCGTCGGCCAGCGTGTTCACGCCGCGCAGAATGGCCTGGCGGGAGTCTTCACCGTGCAGGATTTGCTTTGCCATATTTCTTTTCCTCTAGTTCGTTAGCCCGCAGAACGGGCGAGATAGGATTTCGTCCATGCCCGACGATGGGGCAGGGGATACGAATCGGTTGTGAGGATTTACTTGACGATGCCGAGGACTTCTTCCTCGCGCATAATCAGGAACTCTTCTCCGTCGAGCTTGATCTCGGTGCCGGAGTACTTGCCGAAGAGGATCTTGTTACCCACCTTCACATCGAGCGGGAAGACCTTGCCCTCATCGTTCGACTTGCCCTTGCCCACTGCGATAACCTCGCCCTGCGAGGGCTTTTCCTTCGCTGAATCGGGGATGATGATGCCGCCGCGCAGAGTCTCACCCTCTTCTACGCGCTTGACCAGAATGCGGTCATGCAGCGGAGTAAACGTCGTCGATGCCATGTGTTGACTTCTCCTTGGAATGGTTGGTCCGGCGGAATTAGCACTCACGCCTTCCGATTGCTAACGATATGCAAATGGGAAAGCGAAGTCAAGTTGTGGAGATTAAATATGAGTGAAACGCGCTCATATTACTTCAGCATTCTTGCTGGGAGCTATCGAACGATATCCTCCCCCGTCTTATGGGGGCGGAAGTACAATAACGTCAGCTTTTTGAGGGGCTCCAGGATGCGGTTTGCAGGTGTTGTAGTGTTGGCGGCGGTAATGGCGGTTACGGGCGTGAGCGGAGCCCAGGACAACCATGATGATCGACATGGGCGTAAGTACAAGGCGCCGCCGGAGACCTCGCGTATTGAAGTTCTGGTGGTGAAGGACTTCAACGGCAAGCCGATTCAGAATGCGGCCGTGATCTTCCGTCCCATGGAAGACGGTCAGCCGAACGGAAGCTATGAGGTGAAGACCGGACCCGACGGTAAGGCGACGATCGATGTTATTCCGCGCGGAGCGACCGTAGTGCTGCAGGTGCTAGCGACCGGGTTTGCCAGCTATGCCAAGGAGTACCAGGTAGCAGAGGCGAATAAGGCGATCGAGGTACGCGTTATTCGGCCGCGGGAGCAGGTCTCTGCGTATCAGGACCACGGCGACAAGGAGTCGCAGCGTAAGGCTGGCGTACAGGAAGCGAACCGGCCGAAGGACAGTAAGACGAACAATACTCCGGACAACAAGACGAACAATACCTCGTCGCCGAAGTAATCATGATGTTCTCGAACGGGCCGCCTGTGGGCGGCCCATTTGCTTTGTTGCGAAGTTTCGGGGTCCCCAGCGAACTTGTTCGCAGGGGTGAAGTTTTGGCTGTTTGCGCCGTTTTCCGCGAAGAAACGGCATTCGCAGATTTTCCAAACCTACAGTTTTAGGAGAAATGCTCTAATTCCGGCATGGGTCTGCTTTCAGGGAAGCGAGCGCTGGTCACCGGGGGCGCCAGAAGAATCGGTCGTGCGATCGCGTTGGAGCTGGCGCGTGCGGGTGCGGATGTAACCATCACCTACCGGGAGTCTGCTGCCGAGGCCGAGCGTGTGGTCTCGGAGATCAAGGCGTTGAGTGTTGCGGCCTATGCCATCTCCTGCGAATTACGTCTGCCGCAGAGCGTGCGGGAGGCGGTGCATCGGGCGGCGGAGACGATGGGCGGGTTGGACCTACTGGTAAATAATGCGGGCCGCTTTGAAACGGCAGCCCTTGAGCACCTTACAGTCGAGCAATGGGACGCCATGGCAGAGACCAATACGCGTGGACCATTTCTGGTAGCCCAGGCGGCGTTTCCATATCTGAAAGCCAGTCGTGGACGCATCGTGAACATCGGCTCCATGGGAGGTCTGCATCCCTGGGCGACGCACGCGCATTACTGCACCTCCAAGGCGGCGCTGCACATGCTGAGTCAGACGATGGCCAAGGCCTGGGCTCCGGAGATCAGTGTGAATTGTGTCGCGCCGGGAATGATTGTCTTCGGCGAGGTGGAGGCTGAGTATCAGCATTTCGCCGAACGTACCCCGATGAAGCGCAACGGGAGCGCTGAAGAGGTAGCCGCCGCGGTGCTCTTCTTCGCGACTGGACCGCATTTCATTACCGGGCAGCTAATCAGCGTCGACGGGGGACTGTCGCTGTAAAGACGAGTTGCTAGAGCAATTCTCCTAATACTGTGGTGTTGGAGAAATCTGCGAATGCCGTTTTCTTCGAAGGAAAACGGCGCAAACTGCAAACGCTTCGCTCTACACCTTTAGGAGAACTGCTC
>NZ_JBFRCY010000151.1:0-7303 GCF_052113305.1 Terriglobus sp. YAF25 | reverse complement strand
GACGTGCGCTTACAGTTGCGGGGCAGTGGCGGAATCTCACCGCGCTTCCCGAACATTTCACCGCGTCGATTCTCTTAAAGCGCAGGTCAGGCATGTCTCACAATTCCCTGACGTCAGGAATTGTGGAAACATACGTACCCCACGAAGATCACTCGGCACAGTTGCTCGCGTGTATTACAGATTTTACACGGCAGGCTGCCGCTCAATTGTCAGTAAATGTTTGACGCGCGCCACATCTTCCCGCGAAGTAATCCGCACCAGCTCGCGTTCTTCGTCTCCCATGGCCAGCCTGCTGCCGGCTATGGCCTCACCTCGGAAGGATCCATGCAACCAGTCGACGCCAGTTGCGTCCCAAAGCTGCCTGGCGTTGCGTACCGTCACGCCGGCTCCGCCCATAATCCGGATGCGCCCCGCGGCCTGCTGCACCAGTGACGACACCATCTGCTGGCCATGCTCCAGGGAGTCGTCTCCGCCTGAGGTCAACACCTCATCCACACCACACTGAATCAGGTCTTCAAGAGCCTCTTCCAGATCTGCCGTGACATCGAAAGCACGGTGAAAGACCACCTTCATCGGCCGGGCTCGCTCCACCAGTTCCAGTGTGCGCTTTACGTCGACCGTATGGTTCTTCATCAGGACGCCGAAGACGACACCCTGAGCGCCGACCTCCTTGCAGCCTTCAATGTCCATCCGCATTACGGTCAGCTCTTCCTCGGTATAGAGAAAATCGCCGGCGCGCGGACGGATCATGACATGCACAGGCACTTCACTGACCTGTAGAGCGGCGCCGATAAAGCCGAGACTGGGCGTGAGTCCGCCGTCGGCAAGAGCCGAGCACAGCTCAATCCGATCGGCGCCTCCTTCAAGAGCGGCGTTCAGCGACGTTGTGGAGTCCACGGCAACTTCAAGCCGTACAGGACGAGACTGCATCAGCGGACCATCTCCCATATATGCTTCTGAGCGACCAGAAGAGCACAGCCGTACTTACACCTGCAAGCACAAACCACGCCTGCAGGAACCTACTCAACTACCACTGACTTCACGAGGTTGCGCGGTTTATCCACGTCAATTCCGCGTCCAATGGCCATGAAGTAGGCGAAGAGCTGCAGCGGCACCACCTCAAGAATCGGCAGAAGATGCTCGGGCGCCGCCGGCACTTCCACAATGGCATCGGCCAACGCAGCCGCCTGCACGTCTCCCTCATTGGCAATCGCCAGGATCGGGGCTCCCTGCGCACGCATGTCCTGCATCAACTGCATCACCTTCTCGTAACGCAGTACGCTCTCGGCATCGTTGTGGTCCACGGTCGCCAGCATCACCAGCGGAGTCTTGCTGCCTACCAGGGCATTGGGGCCGTGCTTCAACTCTCCGCTGGGATATCCCTCGGCATGGATGTAGCTGCTCTCTTTCAGCTTCAGAGCACCTTCACGGGCAATCGCATAGTGAACACCGCGGCCAAGGAAGAGAAACGTCTCCGCTGCCTGCAGACGGCCTGCCGCTACGGCAACCACCTGTTGCCAGCGCGGAAGCCATGCACGCATCTGCGTAATGATCTGCGGCACAACCTTCTCCAGCCCGATAGCCGGCAGACCCCGCTGCGCAGCCGCCTGCTCCGCCAATACTGCCAGCAGCAGAAGCTGCGTGGTAAAGCTCTTAGTCGCCGGAATTGCCTTCTCTACACCCGCCTGCGTGGTCAGCGCCACATCGGCCTCGCGCGCCATGGACGAGGTGGCGACATTGGTAATCGCGAGCGTCTTCTGCCCCATCTCTTTGGCCTTGCGCAAAGCCGCCAGGGTATCGGCCGTCTCTCCCGACTGCGAGACGACGATCACCGCTGCCTGCTTGAGACGTGCTTCGCTGCGGTAGACGTACTCGCTGGCGTACTCCACATCCACGTGGATACCGGCACGGTCTTCCAGAATCAGCTCGGCCACCAGACCTGCATGACGGCTGGAGCCACTCGCCGCAATCACGATCTCCTGCACGCCCTTGAGCCACTGCTGCACCGGTGCAAGGACGCTCGCCCCATAGGCCGCCAACGTACGATCCAGCGCATCGGGCTGCTCGAAGATCTCCTTCAGCATCCAGTGCGGAAAGCCATTCAGTCCCTCTTGCATTGCATCACCTCAAAAGTGATTATATCGCCACAATACGCTCAATCATCTGCGAAATTACGGTTTATTCGTATCCAAACGATCAAATACTCTGCCCATTTGAATGAGAACTGGGTATAAGCTGTTCGAGACCATTATGTCTACGAAGACCGAAGAGCGCGCCGAGCGAATCATGAAATTGTTGCTGCGCAATGGGGATATCTCCGTTGAGGAGCTTGTTGCGACCGTCGGCACCTCCGCACCCTCGATCCGCCGCGATCTCACCCGCCTGGAAAAACGCGGCCTGATCCGCCGTACCCATGGCGGCGCCACCCTGGTGGAGCCGCTCCTGTATGAGCCCTTTCGGTATGACATCAGCTTTCAATCGCGCGAGGGACGCTTCGCCGAAGAAAAACGGCGCATTGGTCTTGCGGCAGCCGACCTGATCCAGGAGAACGAGACCATTGGCCTAAACGCCGGCACCACGACGACCCAGATAGGTCGCGCACTCCGTCATCGCCGCAATATCTCGGTCGTGACCAATGCCATCAACATCGGTATGGAGCTGTGCAATCAACCCGGCATCAAGACATCGCTGACCGGCGGTCTGCTGGCATGGGCATGGGCCTTCTCTCTCTCTGGCCAGGCGACGCTTGATTTTCTCAACACGGTTTATATGGACAAGGTGTTTCTGGGGGTGACCGGAGTGGACCTCGAACGCGGCGCCACTACCCGTGAACAGGAAGAGGCTCTTGTCTTCCGCGCCATGGCACGACAGGCCAAGCAAGTGATTGTCGTTGCTGACTCGTCAAAGTTCGGCAATGTCTCGCCGGCCTTCGTCTCTCCGCTCGAAGATATCGACATCCTGATCACTGACACCGGGCTGCCTGAGTCGGTTGCTGCCGCATATGCGGCGAAGGATATCCGCGTAATCCGGGTTTAGTGGATCGTGACCAGCCGTTCATCGTCCATAGTGCGCTTCAGCTGCCCGCAGGCSGCRTAGATATCCCGTCCCCGTGGGCGACGAATATAAGCCGGCAGTCCGGCATCGCGTAAGGTCTGCTGGAAGGCCGCGACATGCTCATCGTCAGGCTGCTCGAAGGGCATATAGGGACCGGGGTTCCAGACGATCAGGTTCACCTTCGCCCGCAATCCCCTTAGCAGTAGCACGACTTCACGCGCATTCTCCACGCTGTCGTTCACGCCGCCCAGAAGGACGTATTCAAAGGTCAGTCGCTCCCGCGGACGCAGCGGGATCTGCCGGACGACATTCAGCAGCACGCCGATCGGCCACTTCTTATTGATCGGCATCACGGCGGTGCGCACCTTGTCATTGGAGCCATTCAGGCTGATCGCCAGCTTCGGCCGAACCGGTTCCTGCATATAGCGGTCAATGCCATGCAGAATGCCGGAGGTCGAGACTGTCATGCGCGACTCGGGGATTCCCATCGGCCCGACCATCAAACGAACCGAATCCATGAAGTTGTCGAAGTTATGGAAGGGCTCTCCCTGCCCCATGAAAACGAGATTGATGCGGTCTTTGCCGACCTGCATCCCCTGACGGTTCAGCACCACAGCCACCTGTCCGGCGATCTCACCGGCGGTCAGGTTGCGGCGCAATCCCAATTTTCCAGTGAGACAGAACTGGCAATTGACCGCACAGCCCACCTGGCTGGAGATACAAATAGTCCCACGCTTGTACTCATCAACGGGAGCGGCGACGGCTTCTTCCTCTTCCGCAGCAGGTGTTCCATCTCCCTGCTCGCCACCATCGCCTCCAGGCATCCAGACGGTCTCCACCGTCTCGCCGTCGCCCAGCTTGACCAGGTAGCGCTCCGTGCCATCAACAGACTTCGCCACCAGGGCTACCTGGGGCAGGCCGACGCTCCAACCATCCGCCTTCAACTTCTCGCGTACCGCCACCGGGAGCGTAGAGATATCCTCAATCGACTCCACCCGTTGCCGGTAGAGAGCATCATGCAGTTGCTTGGCGCGGAAGAGGGGTTGGCGCAGGCTATCGACCAGAGCCGTCAACTGCTTCAGCGTCATGCCGAAGAGAGCGCGCTGCACCAGAGCCTTGCCCGGAGCGGTAAGCTGTTCATTCTGCGTGGTCTGTGAACTGCCGGCCATTTGGTGCGTTTCCCCTGTTCTCACTCTAACGCCTTCCGGTTCGTCTTATGAAACAATAGCCGTTTCCGCACGCTTTCGAGGCGTTTGCCATGAAGGAGCAACATTTGTCCCTGGACATTACCCTGGCCGAAAACTCAACGACCGCGACCTCCGGCCATCCGGCCCGCAACATCCGTAAAACCCGCCTTCCCAACGGCCTCCTGGTCCTGACCGAACGCATGCCACATCTCCGCTCCGTCTCCATGGGTGTCTGGGTGGGTACGGGCTCACGCGATGAGGCGCCGGAGCTGAACGGGATCTCGCACTTTGTTGAGCACATGGTCTTCAAGGGCACCACGTCGCGCAGCGCTCAGCAGATCGCCCGCGAGGTCGATGCCATCGGCGGCAACCTGGACGCCTTCACCGGGAAAGAGACCATCTGTTTCAACATCAAGGTGCTGGACAGCAACGTAGCTGTCGCCATGGATGTGCTCGCCGATCTCGTGCTGCATCCAACGTTCACCCCGGACGATATCGTCCGTGAGCAATCCGTCATCCTGGAGGAGATCAAGATGGATGAGGATAGCCCGGACTACCTGGTCCACGAACTCTTCACCCAGAACTTCTGGAAAAACGACGCCCTGGGACGCCCGATCCTCGGAACCAAGAAGACCGTCTCTTCCTTCCGCCAGCAGATGGTCTTCGACTTCTATGCTGGGCACTTTAGCGCGGCCAATATGGTCTTCTCCGCTGCCGGCAATCTGGATCACGATACCTTCGTAGCGCTGGTAGAGCAGCACTTCTCGACGCTTTCGGCGACCTCCAGCGCCCTGCCTGGACGTGCTCGTCCAGAGTCGCAGCATCACCTGACTCTGCGCAATAAGAAATCGCTCGAACAGGTGCAGATCTGCCTTGGTGCGACCGCGCCTGCCGTCGCCTCACAACTGCGCTACCCCGTCTATCTGCTCAATACGATTTTAGGCGGAGGCATGAGCTCCCGCCTCTTCCAGACCATCCGCGAAGACCGCGGCCTGGCCTACAGCATTTATTCCGAGATGAACCCCTTCCGCGATACCGGTTCCCTTTGCGTCTATGCCGGCACTGCTCCCGAGAAGGCGAAGGAGGCCATCCTGCTCACGGTCTCCGAACTAAGCCGTCTGAAGCAGGAGTTGGTTACCGAGGACGAACTGGAACGCGCCAAAAATCAGTTGAAGGGCAACATCGTGCTCGGCCTGGAGTCGTCGTCCAGCCGCATGGCTAACCTGGCGCGCCAGCAGATGTACTTCGACCGCTTCTTTACCGTGGACGAGATCATCGATCAGGTGGAGGCTGTTACCCGCGAGGACCTGCAGGTGCTGGCGCAGGAACTCTTCCATCCTGACGCTCTCGCCCTGGCACTGCTTGGCAACCTCGACGGCATCGACATCCAACGCAGCGATCTCGCCTGCTAAACTCCATTTCGCAGAGGAATCATGAACACGAAGTCTCTTTCCCAACGTTATGAGCGCTCCAAGGAGCATGGTTTCTCCCTGGTCGAGCTCTTGATCGTGATGTCCGTCATCCTGATCCTGATGACCTTGGCCATTCCGCAGCTCACGAAGATTCGCCGCAAGGCCAACGAAACCTCGGCCATTCAGTCGGTCCGCGCCATCGCCCAGGCACAGCAGATGTACTCGTCAAACTATCCGGCGAACGGATTTGCCTGCTYCCTCTCCGCTCTCGGCGGCGAGGACTCTTCTGGTGCTGCGAGTCCGACATCGGCACATCTGCTGCCGCCCGATCTGACCAGTGGCGTGAAGGCGGGTTATACCTTCGCTATCACCAACTGCACCAAGGTGACCGTAAACAATACAGATCAGTACACCTCGTACGAGATCACCGCAGTTCCGCAGCAGGTCGGCAAGACCGGCGACCGCGGCTTCTGCTCCGACGAGTCACAGCAGGTGAAGTACGACGCTGCCGGCGGCACCGCCTGCACCGCTCCTGTCCAGTAGCGACAGCTTTATCGAACAAGAAAAGCCCGCCATCCGGCGGGCTTTTCTGCATTGGTAGCTTAACGGGACTTCAGCACCTCATCCATCCGCGCATAGCTGGTCTCCATGCCGTCCGTCATACCGCCCTGCAGACTGCCATCGCGAATCTCCCGGGTGGGGTACACGATCTCGGCGCGCATCAGAGTCTCGTCACCCTGGGCTTCAAGAATGTAAGTGAGCTTTTCTTCCGGCCCAATAAAACCGAGGTCGAAACGCTGATTTGCGGAGAATCCCTTAGGGGCGTCAATCGCCATGAAGACACCGCTTAGCTGTAACTCCTTGCCGTCGGCGCTCTTCCAGAGGAAGCGGATTCGGCCGCCAACCCGAAGATCGACCTCGCAGGCCGGCATGGTCCAGCCCTCGGGACCCAGCAGCCAGCGTTGCAGCAGCTCCGGCTTGGTGAGCGCCTCAAAGACCATAATCTGTGGTGCAGCGAAGGTACGGGTTACGACGATGCCTGTCTCGCCATGAATCTCGACTGTGGACTTCCCTTTGGTGATTGCCATCTACTTGACCTCCATCTCGTTAAGGAGCGTCTCAAGACGCTCGTAGCCCATCTCCATACCGCTGGCCATGGGGCTCTGCATCACCCGCTCCAGAATCTCCTCGGACTCGTAGGTGATCGTCAGTTTCATTACCGTCTGTGCACCCTGCTCCAGGAACTCGGTCTCGATAATTCCCTGTTTCCCATCCCAGGAATCGTCGAACGCCTGGGTGACTCGCATGCGCTGCGGAAGATCCAACTCAAGGTATTCACCACCGAGCCCCATCCGCATGTTTTTCTCCGCGTGAAACCACTCCCAGCGGTACCGTCCACCGACACGGAGATCCATCTCGCAGACCGGCATCTCCCATCCCGGAGACCCAAGAAGCCAGCGGCGGACGTACTCAGGTTGCGTATTCGCCTTGACCACCAAATCCCGTGGAGCATTGAAGGAGCGTGTGATGACYAGTTGTTTCGCTCCGAGCCGTTCCTGTGTGAGCTTTCCCAATTGCATTCCTATTTCTCCTTCCTTCTCTTTGCCTCTTCCGCTTTCATCTCTTCCAGAAGTCCGTCCAGTCGCTGGA
>NZ_JBFRCY010000150.1:0-7838 GCF_052113305.1 Terriglobus sp. YAF25 | reverse complement strand
CCCTTAGAAAGGTTATGGATATGGCGAACGGAGTTCACGACCGATGCCGTAGGAGGTGCGTCAAAGACGACGGTGTCACCATCTTCCAGTTGCCCGTCGATTTGATAGCCCTCCATCTGTACCTGAATCGGAGAGAGTGGCCGATTGTTTTCCCCGATGCCTTTGCGTTGAACAGTGAACGTCCAGACGGATTTATCGATGTACGTAACGCTTCTCCGCGTGGTCAGGGGGAAAGGGACGGTGCGCTTCATGAATCCGTAGACGACCCCCTGGGACGCTCCCTGAGCGCGGTCTACTTGAGACGGTAAGCCAGGGGGGGTGACTGGCGCCCACGCTTTCGCGGCGGCACGCGCCGCCTCCGTCGCCTGAGCCATGTCCTTTCCAAGCTCGAAGGCTCGCAGCAACGCGGCTTCGGTTGCCAGTAACTGGCTGAGGGCTCCGAACTCAATCGATTTCCAGGCCCCATCTTCATCCAGGCGGTCGTCGCTGACAGCCAGCAAAGAGACACCGGGCTTCGGCATCCAGGCCTTTGCCGCCGCGGCTGCGGATTGCTTTGCGATGTCCTGGCTCTTGCCTTGTTCCAGCGCGCGGGCCGCAGCGGCGTTGGCTGCGTAGCACCGGCTAAGAGGAAGCGCGAAGCTCGTCGCGATCCACTCCGCCAACTCTCTGGGAATGACGACCCTTTCGGCGGGGYTCTCTGTAGCCGCAGGTGGGTCTTGTTTCTGCGGTGGCTTCGGCCCCGGCGCTGTCTGTTGCGTCTGAGGAGTTCGCGCACGCAGCTTACGGATGAGCCCATGGAGCAGGAGAGCCGCCACAATTCCCTCAAGCGTGAGCCCCCACGTGATCGCGTCCTCACCGTTCTGATAATGGCTGGGTGCGACAAAAGCCACTATGACGAAAAGGACAAGCACGACGACGCTGTAAAGCAAAACGACGCCAATGATGGCAAGAGTGAGCTTAACCTTGGCGGTACGCGCAATGATGATAGCCAGGAGCGTCGCAAACGCCGGGCCGATCACAATCATTGGAGGCCACACCAACAGTCCTTGAAGGGCGACGGCTCCAGCAAGCAGATATACGAGGAAGATAAGGATTCGGGACTGCTGATTCGTGATGGTAATGGCCGGGCCCCCACTGAAACCTGCGAGTCTTCTCCGGGAAGGGAGGGTACATCTGCTGAAACTCTAGCAGCCTTGCCCTGGGGGCATCAATGCCCGGTGCGTTGCCAGGGGAAAGGTTTCCCCATGCCCTCGTTCGACAATATAAGGTCGTGGATCTTGCAAAAAAGTTCGCCGAACTCACGGGCAAACCCTCAAAAGACCTAAATGCAACGACAGCGAAACTCCATCAAGCRCTTCAGCCCGCTTTATCTGAGATGTTTTTACAAAAAAACTTGTATTAGTTGAGGGGTTAGAGGACGTTGCCTATATCCAGAGCTGGATGGTCCTGTCCGGTCGGTGGGACGCCTACCGTAGGTCGGGAGCCCACATGGTGAATGTAAACGGCAAGAGCGAATTTTTGCGCCCTGCAATCATTGCGAAAGGACTCAAGATACCTCTGCTCGTGATCTTAGACGCAGACGGAGACAAGCTACATCGCCGGAATAAAATCACTGGCGAGCAAGAAGTGAGCCCGGAATTGCTTTGGTGCGCGGCCTCCTTTTGAATTTATCGTGCGTCTCTGCCGCTTTCGACGCCTTAGCCTTGATATCGCCCGGTTCTACTTGCGGCAGCTCCCATCCCGTCATGCCCTGCAACACGCGGTCGGCATGCTTGATCGTGTTGACGTGTCCATAGTGGCTCTCAATCATCTGGACGGATGTCCCCATCTGCTCGGCAAGGAAATACACGTCCACGCCTTCCTGCAATCTGAGTGTGGCGTAGGTATGCCGGAAGCAATAAGTCGAGCGTGGCACGCCCTGCGTACCTTCGCGCAGATTCGCTTCATTCAGAAGTATTTGAGCTTCATTTTGTCCGATTAGTCGTAGCATCGCCAAATTATCCCTTTTGTGATCGGCTGTTACCGTAGGGATCTACTTTTCAAACAACAAACCCCACCCACAGCGTGGATGGGGCTCTGCAAGCACGAAACCCTACTTCAAAGACTTATCATCCATCACCGTCCAGCCTTCAGCCTTACGCGCCGCCATCTCGCGTCCGCCGGATGGAACGGTGCCGACACCTGTCTGCAACTGATCGTCGTTCATCTTGTTCGAGCGCATGGACGCATGGCAGGCGACGAAGCTGACATCCTTGCCAACCGCGCTGGTCACGTCATTGCCAAGAGCACCCTTCTTATCAACCAGCTTTAAACCGTCGCCAGTGGCCAGAATCTCAACCCGCGYGTCATACGGCTTCGCGCTCGAAGTCATCAGGTCGTTGGCCTTCTTCAACGCCGCCTGCCAGTCCGCAGGCTGATCGGAGTGCACATGAATCAGAATGCGCTGCGTCGGCTGATTCTGAGGCGTGGCGGGTTGCTGCGCAATGAGACCTGCAGGAACAAGAAGCAGCGAAGAGAGGCGGAAGATCCAGCTACGGCGTGTCATGAGATAGGTCTCCTTCTTGGGTGAAGCTTGAGTTTAGTTGAATAGTGGAAGGGTTGAATAGTTGAATGGTTTCCGTACGGGTATGCGCGCTGCGGGATTCCTCGTATTTTTGTCATCCCGAAGGGATTTGCTTTTCTCTTTCAGCAAGTCGTGAATCTCGCCCGGAACCCATCAAACAATTCAACCAATCAAAACCATTCAACTATTCAACCATTCCACCATTCAACTATCCTTCTCCCTGCCATGAAACACCTCGCATTCGCTCTTCTTGCCGTCTCCCCTGCCTTGCTCGCTCAAGCTAAGCCCGCCCAAGCCAGGCACTCCCAGGCCAAGCCCGCTCCAACGGACGTGGTGCAGTACGTTGATCCTCTGATCGGTAGTGAGAAGACTCCCGAGGGCTATGGCCGCACCCTGCCTCTGGTCGAACCTCCCTTCGCCATGACCGGCTGGATTCCGCAGACACGGCAGAACAAGATCAGCGTGCTCTCGTATGAGTGGCATGACACGACGATGTCGGGCTTCATGGGCACGCATCAGCCGGCGATGTGGATGGGCGACTTCGGCTATGTCACCGTCATCCCGCAGGTAGGCGGCGAGTTGCGCACAACTCCCGAAGCGCGTGCGATGAAGTTTCGCCACGAAGACGAGCAGTCGCATCCGGATATCTATCGCGTGACCCTCGATGCCGGCGAAGGTCAGGCGCTCAAAGCCGAGATAACCGCAACCGAACACAGCGGCATGATGCGCTTCCGCTTTCCGGCCAAAGGTGCGGCCCGTATCCTGGTCGAGGCCTCACGGCCCAACTTCAATGGCTGGGCTGCCGTGGATCTCGCCAAGGGCGAGATCACGGGCTGGAACCCGCACCGCATGGACGCCCACCTGGGGCCGGGCAGTATGCCCAACGCCGGAGCCGCCGCACTGCCCAACTTCAAGGGCTACTTCGTCGTGCAGTTCCGCAAGCTTCCCAAGTCGGGTGAGACCTACGGTAAGGATGCAAAAGACTATCGCGGCGCCTACGTCGAGTTCGCTCCCGGTGAACTGGTTGAGCTGCGCGTAGGCACCTCGTTCATTAGCCTGGACCAGGCGCGCGCCAATCTGAAGGCCGAGATGCCGGACTGGAACTTCGAAGTGCTACAGCGCAAATTGCATGCCACCTGGCAGGAGAAGCTCGCGCATCTGCAGGTCTCCAGAGCCTCGYAATCTGACAAAGTCCGTCTCTACACGGCGTTTTATCGCTCGCAGCTCTTCCCACGCATTATGACCGAGGGCGGCCGCTACTACTCCGGCTTTGACGATAAGGTGCACGATGGCACCAGCTACACGGCCTATTCGATCTGGGATACCTTCCGCGCCGAGTGGAGTTGGCTCACCCTCACGTCTCCGGAACATATCGACGGCATGGTGACGGCCCTGCTGAACGACTACAAAGAGGGCGGCTGGATGCCCAAGTGGCCCAACCCCAGCTATACCAACATCATGATCGGCACGCATGCCGACTCGCTCGTCGCCGAAGCCATGCGCAAGGGCTTCCATGGCTTCGACAAGGAGACGGCGTGGCAGGCGGCCTGGAAAGACGCTACCGTTCCTCCGGATGGAGATACCACCCGCCGCTGGCTCGACCGCGAGGTAAAGACTCCGTATGAGGCCCGCGCCGGCCTGACCTACTACAAGACCCTCGGCTACATTCCGGTCGACAAGATCGACGAAGCCGCCAGCCGCACCATTGAAGACAGCTACGACGACTGGTGCGTCGCGCAGATCGCCAAAATGCTCGGCAAAGACGCGGAGTACAAGGAGCTGATGCAACGCTCCCTCAACGCTCGTCACCTCTACAACCCTGACCGCCACCTGATGAACGGCAAGCGCAGCGACGGAAGCTGGGCGCCGATCAGCGGCGGCGAAGGCGGCGACACCAATGCGAATCGCACCATCGCCGGCTGGACCGAGGGCGATGCCTGGGTCTACACCTGGGGAGCCTTTCACGACCAGGCAGGCCTGATGGACCTGATGGGCGGCGCCGAGAACTACGCCAAGTATCTCGACCAACACTTCGCCGGCGGCCATAACGACCACAACAACGAGCCCAGCCACCACTACGGCTATCTCTACGACTTCGCCGGCCAGCCCTGGAAGACGCAGGAACGCGTCCGCCAGATCGCCGCAGCCCACTACAAGACCGGCCCCGCAGGCCTGATCGGTGACGACGACTGCGGCCAGATGTCCGCCTGGTTCATCTTCACCGCCATGGGCTTCTACCCGGTCAACGCCGCCAGCGGAGAATACATGATCGGCTCACCGCTCTACCGTCAGATGAGCCTGAAGCTGGCAAACGGAAAGACCTTCACGGTACAGGCCRAAAACAACTCGGCAGAGAACCAGTACATCCAGTCCGCCACCATCGACGGCAAGCCGCTGACCGAACCGGTGCTGACGTGGGAGCAGATCCAGGCAGGGGCGACGGTGAAGTTTGTCATGTGACCGAAGCCGTCGCAGTGGGGAAGTGCGTATCGGCCGAAGGCAGTGGTAGCGATGTGAGCTTGAAGTAAAGCTCGCGAAAGTTTATCTGGGTATCAACCGTTTTTGTGGAGTTGGGTCGTTGATATTACGTGGCAGGGTGGTCTCGGGAATTGGTAACTTCTCCTATTGGATCGAGAAGCTGCGCGATCACTACTTGGCGAAGACAGGAATGATCTTGTTTCCCGGAACACTCAATATCCAGCTTGAAACTCCGTATCGATTGCCGGAGAGGCCGATGCGGCTCGAAGGGCACGAGTATGGCGGCACCGTCTCTGTGAACCTTGTTCCCTGTTCCATCCTCGGGAGGCCTGCGTTCATCCTTAGGACGGATGCCAACGAGCAAGGCCGCGGTGACCATCCCAGAACTATTGTTGAGGTGGCCACCGATATCAAGCTCCGCGATGCCTTTCATCTGCAAGATGGTGATGTCGTGGAGATTGAGGGTCTACCCGAATGAACTGAAACGTCGGTTAGAGCCACCGCACGTGAAAGACATAGACGTACACCACGGCCAGCAAGCCGATGACGGCCGCGAGCAGCACACTGTGCCTCAACGTAAAGCGGAAGAGCTTTGACTGGTCGTGCAGCGACATGTTCGTCGCTGCAGCAGCTACCGCGATCGTCTGCAAACTGATCATCTTGCCCATCACGCCGCCGGCGGAGTTCGCTGCAGCCATCAGCACGGCGTCGAGACCGAGACGATTCGCCGTCACTTCTTGCAGGCTGCCGAAGAGAGCGTTAGCAGAGGTGTCCGAGCCGGTGAGGAAGACGCCGAGCCAGCCCAGTAGGGCGCTGAAGAAGGGGAACAGCACTCCTGTTGCTGCAAAGGCCAGGCCCAGGGTGGCGGTGGCTCCGCAGTAGTTCATCAGGAAGGCCATCGCCAGCACTGAGGTCACGGTCAGGGTAGGCAGGGCCAGCGTGCGCACCACCGAGACCAGGATGCGGAGGAACTCCATCGGCCGCACCCGCAGCAACAGGGCAGAGAGCACCGTTGCGGTCATGCAGGAGGTGCCGGAGGCACTAAACCAGTTCAGGTTGAAGATCGCCGGATACGGCGCGGCCTTGGCCACCAGCGGCGGCATACGCAGCACCATGTTGTGCAGATAGGGCCAGGGGATCAGGATGCTGCCGCGGTTCAGCAGCCTCTGAAAGGGCTGGTAACCCCAGAGCAGCACGCAGAGCACCAGCAGGCCGTAGGGCATCCAGGCAACGAAGATCTGGCCGGCGGTGTAGCCGTTTGTTGTTGTCGTATCCGTAATGTCGCCGGGGTGCAGGTAGGAGGTGTCCTGCTCCGACCGGCGGAAGCGAATCACAGCGACGAGGGCGGCGATCGCCGTCAGCGAGGCAAGGATGTCGGTGAGTTGCGGCCCGATGTAGTGCGAGACGCTCCATTGCACTGATGCGAAGGCGGCACCGCCGACGAGACATGGCAGCCAGACTCCTGCAAAACCAGTGCGACCCCACATGGCGAGGATCAGGTACGCAGGAAGAATGAACGAGACCGGCGCGCAGAAGCTGCCGACTGCTCCGCTGAGCTTGTCGAGCGGCAGGCCGGTGATTCCGGCGAGCGTTACTACCGGAATTCCAATCGATCCGAAAGCAACGGGGCCCGTGTTGGCCAGCAGGCAGATGGCGGCGGCGGTAAAGGCGGAGAAGCCGAGGCCGGTCAGCATGGTGGCCGCAATGGCTACTGGAGCTCCAAAGCCGGCGGCGCCTTCGAGAAAGGCTCCGAAGGCGAAGGCGATCAGCAGCGCCTGCAGCCGTAGATCAGGGGTCAGGCGGCTGACGGAATCCTTAATAATGTCGAACTTGCCCGTGGATTCGGTAATGCGGAAGAGGGCAATCGCCCAGAAGATGATCCACGAGATGGGGAAGAGGCCGAAGGCCGCTCCGTGTGCAGCGGCGCTGACGGCCTGCAGCGCGGGCATGTGATATCCGCCGATAGCCAGCACGAAGGTAACGGCCAGTCCCGACAGGCCCGCCATCCACGAGGGTTTGCGCAGGACACCCGGTTGGGGTGGTCGACCGGAGGGAGCGGAGAAATCTGCTTCTCGACCGAAGATCCCGGCGGGGCGGTAAAGCAGGTCCTTCACTTTGCTCAGGATGACAAGCAAAAGAGGATGACAAGCAAAAGAGAGGGTTCGCGCGGAGCGAATACCCAGGTCCCCAAGGGGACCCGGGGCACCCGGTGTCTTCTTAAATAAAAAGCGGATGTGCTGGTTACCAGCACATCCGCTTCATGTTTCAGGATTGTTATTAGAACGTGACCTTCAGACCGCCCTGCATCACACGCGGCTTGACCGGTCCGGTTGCCGTAATACGTCCGTAGGTTCCGCTGGACGGATTGGCATCGGGCTGGCCGAAGGTGATGCGGTTGAAGGCATTGAAGAGCTCCCAGCGGAACTGGATCTTGTACCGCTCCTGGATCGTCCAGTTCTTCATCAGTGCCGCATCGCTGTAGTTGGTGCCAGGCCCCTTCAGAATGTTTCGTCCTGAGTTGCCGAAAGTCCCAACTGCATTCTGAGCGAAGGCGGCCGTGGTGAAGTACTGCTGCACCCATTCCTGCTTGCTGCCCTGGTGCGTCTGCACAACGACGCCGGGAACGCGGTCGGCCCGGTCGCCATAGACGAGCGCGCCGGAGTTGTTGTTGCCGTTACCACCACTTACGCTGAACGGGCGGCCAGATTGCAGCGTATAGATACCGCTGATCTCCCACTCGCCCAGCACATTGCGCGCGATCGGGTTCCATCCCTTCAGTTTCGGTGTGGAGTAGACC
>NZ_JBFRCY010000149.1:0-7362 GCF_052113305.1 Terriglobus sp. YAF25 | reverse complement strand
ACACGCCTCTTCGGGGATACCCAGCAACGGGGAAGCGCTCTATCCCTATGAAGGTGGAACCTTAGCACTGGCTTAAGTCGTTTACCGCTCATAACTTAATCGCTATCGTGTCGCCTTTTCCCGCCGATGGAGAGGACAGGTCTCCCTGGTAGGTGCACACGATGAAGAATCTAACAATCAAACAAAAACTTATGAGCGCAACAGGCGCCCTCACCCTTCTGGCGATGGTTCTGGGCGGAGCCTTCGCCTACCGCGTCAGTACTTTTGGGGACATGATTCACACCCTTGGTGTGGACGACGCTCACAAGTTTTATCTCGCCGGCGTTGCCGATGCCTCTGGTGCCGAGATGCTGGCTGCGCAGCGTGGCGAACTCGCCCAGGCCGCCCTGGGGAACTGGGATATAGCGACTCAACGTGAACATCAGTATGCCCAGCACGAAGCTGAGTTCCGCAAGGCGATTAAAGGAATTCGGGAGGTTGGAGTAGGCTCCGCTGGTGCAGACCTGTTGAATAAGACGGAAGCTACGCTCGACCGCCTGACGCCTGCCCACGCGCGGTTTGTCGCTGCGATCAACAGCCACGACGTCAAGCAGGCGTCTGATCTAAACATCAATGAGCTCACGCAACCGCTTGAGGAAGCGGACAACCTGAGTGCTCAGATCCTCGAGCACCAGCAGAAGATCATGGCAGATGCGAGCAATGATGCCCGCGGCTCCGTGGTCGCCGCGGAGTCGGTTGCGATGACGCTGCTGCTCCTTGCGTTTCTTGCCTCCGCTGTAGTTGTTTGGGTCGTGATTCGCCTGGAACGCGACCTGCGTAAGAATGTGCTCGCTCTGAACCAGGGCGCCGAACAGATTGCTTCCGCGGCTTCACAGATCTCGTCATCCAGCCAGAACCTGGCTCGCGACAGCTCGGAGCAGGCGGCGATGATTGAAGAGACGTCCGCCTCCTCGGAAGAGATCTCGTCCATGGCGAAGCGCAACGCCGACAATGCACGCTCGGCGATGGGAATCGTGAGCACCGCCGTTGGCACCTCCCACCAGAGCGCTGCCGCCGTGAAGGAATGCGTCAACTCGATGACCAGCATCAATGAGAGCTCGCAACAGATTGCGAAGATCATCAGTGTCATCGACAAGATTTCGTTCCAGACCAACATCCTGGCWYTGAACGCSGCSGTGGAAGCAGCCCGTGCCGGAGAGGCGGGAGCAGGCTTCGCGGTGGTCGCCGAAGAGGTGCGCAACCTTGCGCAGCGCTCGGCGGAAGCGGCGCGGGAGACCTCGGGTCTGATCGGAGCAGCGCTGACCAACGCCGCAGACGGCCGCACCAAGATCGAATCGATGGTCGAGGCTGGAGCCAAACTTGAAGGTTCCTTTACCGAGATCAAGTCGCTGGTCGACCAGATCGGCGATGGATCCTCCGAGCAGGTCGGCGGCGTCGATCAGATCGCGCGCGCTATCGGCCGGATGGAGTCGGTGACACAGAAGAACGCCGCAAACGCGGAGGAGTCAGCCGCAGCGGCTGAGCAGCTCAATGCACAGTCAGGTGCGCTTTACGAACTGGCTGCCCGCCTTGGAGCCATGGTTGGCGTGCAAACCTCGTCTGGTGCAATGGCTCGTCAAAGCGCGAAGAGCTCTTCGAGGAAGCCTGCCGTAAAGTCTGCCGCAAAGCCTGTAAAACCAATGATCCGTCCGATGGCGGTCCCGGTTCCGGTCGCTGTCGGCGTCGGCAACGACGCAAACTTTGTGGAGTTCTGAGTTTCAAATCCACATTTCGCTGCTGCACACACTTCGGGGAGCCGCAAGGCTTCCCAAATTTTTGCCCGCAAGCGCGAGATATAATCGGTTCAACGACTTAGAGCATTTTCCCTGTGGGTGTAGAGTAGGGCTTCCGTATCTATGGGCGTTTCCTAGTGAAAACGCCGCTGCACACCCTTTCCGGGCTACCTAGCAGCAGGGAAAAATGCTCTAGAAACACCGCAGGCTATCCATGCAGGAGCTGTTATCCGATACTGGTTCCGATGACGTGACTCATGACGAAAGGATGGAGCTGCTGCAGCGCATCGCAGCCAGTGCTCCCTTTCGCCGAGCCACACGCCTGCGCGAGTTTCTTCTCTATGTCGGCGCCTGCCCTGCCAATCATGCGGATGATGCCTTGCACGAGGCAACAATCGGAACTGCTGTCTTCAAGCGTCCCGAAGGCTATGACACCAGCGCGGACAATATCGTTCGCGTGAGTGCGACAGAGCTGCGCAAGCGGCTCGAGATGTATTTCTCCGCGGAAGGTGCGCAGGAAAACATCCTCGTCGATATGCCCCGCGGCGCCTATGCGCTGATCTTTCGCCGGCGGTCCGTCAGCGCCTTGCCCGCAGTCGTGCCCGCGATGGTTGAGCCGGTAGAAGAGACAACGCTCCTTGAGCCGGAGCCGGCCGCTCCCTTAATGCCTCCGGTCATGACGACAGTTTCGGTAACCATTCCTGAGGCTCCATCGCTTCCGGTCCGCCGGACGCACTGGGCATGGAAGGTATTGGCCGCGGCCCTTGTTGCCGTATGCACTGTGTTGCTGATGCAGAACCTGCAGATGCGCCGCCTGCTGCAGCCGTGGCAGCAACAGCCGGCTGTGCGCGCGTTATGGGGAGAGCTCTTCGTCAAGGGAACGCAGACTGACCTTGTCCTCGCGGATACCTCTTTTGCCCTGGCGCAGGATATTGAGTCACGGCAGATCTCGCTGAAGTCGTACATCAACAATGACTACAAGCAGACAGCCAGCATGGCGGGTCTCAGTGCGGACCGGCAAGATGCGCTCGACAGGGTTCTGAACCGGAATACGGCAAGCGTGGGTGACTTTATCGCGGCAAAACGGATCATTGAGCTGAATCCGGTCTCGTCCGACGTGAAGCTCAAGTTCGCCCGCGAGTACTCCGCCGAAGAGTTCAAGACCAACAACGCGATCCTGATCGGAAGCCGCATCTCGAATCCGTGGGTTGATCTCTTCAACAGCCGGCTGAACTTCCGGCTGCAGTACGACGTTGTGCAGCATCGCCCGTATGTCGAGAACCTGGCCCCCAAACCGGGAGAGAAGCCGGTGTACGACGGCACCTCGGACCTGCAACGGAATGAGGGATACAGTGTGGTCGCATTGCTGCCCAATCTGGGGCGGAGTGGCTATGTGCTGATCCTGGAAGGAACCGATTCCCAGGCGACACGGTCGGCCGGAGAGTTTGTCACCTCGGAGGCGGCGCTCGGAGACTTCTTCCGGCAGAACCACCTCTCGCCCAAGGGGCCGCCGCCCGGCTTTGAAGTCCTGCTGCACAACTACCAGATCATCGGCACACCCTTCCGGTCCGAGATCGTCGCCTGGCGGATCGAGCAGTAGGGACGAGCCACGAAGGTCTCCCCTTTGTCATTTCGTAGCGGAGCGGGAGAAATCTGCTTCTCGCTACCCTCGCAGATCGATAGAAGGTTCATCAGCAAATCCGTTTCGTACTTTGTTAGGTCGTATGGGTAGTCCTCGCCCACCCTAACTCCGTGAGGGTAGGGCACCCGGCAGCAAAGCAGATTTCTCGGCTGCGCTGCGAAATGACAAAAGAAATCCTCGACCTTCGTTTTAACCGCCTTTCCACCCCACTCTTTACGGTTAATAAAACTCCCTCCAACATCCGCAAACCATTGCCAGATAGAGCTTTGCTGCTCGGTTTGATTGTGAACTTCGGGTTAACGGTGAATTAACTTGATGGTCCTCTCTCGGATTCACGACTCTTTGTTGACTTCAAAACAACAGCATTCTCTGTCCTGAACTGCATTGGCAGCACCTGGGACGAGTTCTTGAATCACCGCCGAAGTCTGTAGGACCTTCGGCACTTTGGAGAAGAGGCCAATATGTACCCAAATATCAGTAGAAGAAAACGTTTTCCACAGTGGATCATCTCCCTGGTCCTGATCCCTCTGTTTGCCCTTGTCCCCTTGGGATGGGCGCAGAGCACCAGCTTCGGCACCATCACCGGTACGGTGAGCGATCCTGCCGGAGCTCTCGTTCCCACCGCCAAAGTTACRATCAAGAGCGTCGAAACCGGGCGAACCCGCGATCTCGAGACCGACAGCAACGGAAACTACAACGCTCCCTCCCTGTCGCCCGGCCGCTACATCGTCACCGTGGCCAAGGAAGGCTTCAGCACCCAGGTCGGCAATGAGCTGGTACTGGCCGCCGACCAGGTAGCTCGCGTTGACTTCGGCCTGAAGATCGGCGGAGCCGACCAGGTGATCACAGTCGACACCTCGGTCGCGCAGCTGCAGACGGACAATCCCAGCGTCGGCACCAYGATTGACTCCACCAAGGTGGTAAGCCTGCCCCTGAACGGAAGGAACTTTATTCAGCTGACCCAGCTGATTCCGGGCGTCAACCCGGGCACGGTCTCCTCCATCGCCGCTCGCCGCGGTCGCGGTTCGATCGGACAATCAGATGCCAACGGCGGTTTGACCGCGACCCAGATCAACGGTCAGCGCGATACCCAGAACCGCTACTTCATCGAGGGTGCCGAGTCGATGGACTACGACGCCAATACCTACAGCTTCTCGCCGTCGGTCGATGCCATTTCGGAGTTCAAGGTCGAGACCAGCTCCAGCACCGCTGAGAACGGAGGCGCGCTCGGCGGCTTCATCAACGTCATTCTGAAGTCGGGCAGCAATGACTTTCACGGAACCCTGTGGGAGTTCAACCGCAACAACTACTTCACGAAGAGCCGCGACTTTATCTCGACCACTAACCCCAACCCCACGGCGCCTCGCCTGAACCGTAATCAGTTCGGCGGCAACATCGGCGGACCGGTCATCATTCCGCACCTCTACAACGGCCGCGGGCGCACCTTCTTCTTCGTCAATGAGGAAGAGGGACGCAACCTCACGGCCTCAACGCCAAGCTTCCTGATCGTTCCGACAGCCGCACAGCAGGCCGGAGATCTCAACTCTGTGACTGGCCGCGTCTTCGCCGCCAGCGGATCGACCACGACGACCAACACCATTCTGGATCCCACGACCGGCCAGCCCTTTCCCAATAAGCAGATTCCAGCGAACCGCATCAGCGCATCAGCCTTGAAGCTGTTGAGCTACACGCCGGCGAACGGCTCCTATGCCAGCAGCACCAACTATCAGACCGGTACGCCGAAGGCGCTCTCAACGCAGCGCGATATCATCACCCGGCTCGACCACATGCTCACGACCCACGACCAGATCAACGGCCACTTCATCTGGGACGATACCCTCAACGCAGGCACACCGCTCTTCGGGCACGACCAGGACAACAACGATGCCCGCAGCACCAACCTCAGCGCGGCGCATGTGCACACCTTCGGTTCGTCGATGGTGAACACGGCCTCTTACGGCTATCACCGCTTCACCGAGATTGAGACCTTCGGGACCACGGACGATACCAACTACAACATCGCAAATGCGATTGGCGTTCCGTTCGCATCGTCCGACTCTCACTTCTACGGTCCGCCGACGGTGAACATCAGTGGTCCGGACGGGGTCTTCAGCCTCTTCCAGCTGCGCCGTACCATCGGTCCTCGTAACCGCTCGAATAGCGCTCATAGCGTGAATGATTCGCTGTCACTGCAGCTGGGCAAGCACTTCCTCGCCGGCGGCGTACAGTTGACCTTCAAGAACGATACCTTCGATCAGATTCGCGACCCGCGCGGCAACTTTGGTTTCACGGGACAGTGGACAGGATCGGCGCTTGCGGATTTTCTGCTCGGCTACATGCAGGCAGCATCCATCAATCCGACGCACACCTACACCAACATCAGAACCCTGTGGCAGGGATATTTCGTGCAGGATAACTGGCATCTCCGCAATGGTCTGACGATCTCGCTGGGCCTGCGCTGGGACCATATGCCGCCGTGGGTGCAGAACAACGATCAGTATGCAGCCATTGCCACACTGCCGAATGGCATCGCGGGTACGCTGCTGACGCCGCAGATCTCACAGTACGGCCGTGGCCTGATTCCACCACACTTCTACGACTTTGCACCACGTGTCGGTTTCAACTGGCAGCCGTTCGGCGCGGGCAAGACCGTGGTTCGCGGCGGATATGGCTGGTACTTCACTACCGATATCGCCAATCAGCCATTCACCTGGGCTGAAGGAGCACAGGCCCAGTCCGGAGCTTCCATCAGCACCAGCAACCAGCCCACCATCGGCGTCAGGACGACTCCGTCGCTCACCTTCTCCAACCCCTTCCCCGGCGTGACGCTCGGCGGAGCGCCGACCTATCCCTTTGCCAACGCGGTCGATCCCAACCTGCAGGACGCCTATACGCAGCAGTGGAATCTCACGACAGAGCAGCAACTCCCGGCGAAGCTGATCGCAACTCTGGGCTACGTGGGCGCCAAGAGCACGCACAACTACACTTACTATCCTGACGTGAACATGCCAGTACCGGTCGATCCGTCGACTCCGGGCCTGGCTTCACTGGCCTCGCGTCGCCCGAACCAGACCTTCAAGTCCGGCACATCAGCACGCTCAATCGCTGGTGACTTCTCCAACGGAAGCGCAACCTATCACTCGCTGCAGGCCAAGCTGGAGCGGCGCGTCGGCCGCGGCCTCACCGTATTGGGATCGTACACCTGGTCACATGCTATCTCCGGCCCGTCGGATATCGGTGGTTATGTGGGGGGCGGCACCTTCAACCCCACGGGTCTGAATATCTACAATCCGCGTTCTGATCGTTCGTCGGCGATCTTCGATCTGCGTCATCGGTTTGTGGCGACGGCCATCTGGGATATTCCGTTCTTTGCCCACACTACCGGCTGGAAGAAGGCTGCCTTCGACGGGCTGCAGGCATCCACGATTGTCGTGGCACAGAGCGGACCGGCTGGCAGCGTCTTCAACAGCGTCGATACGACGGGTACGGGGCTGGCGTCTCGTCCGGATATCATCCCGGGCCAGAGCCCGAACACACCTGCGGGTGGACGCTCTAACGCACAGTGGTTCAACACCGCTGCATTCCGCACGGCAGCGGCCGGTACCTTCGGCAATGCGCCTCGCGTGGGTGTGGTGACGCTGCCTGGCATTCTGAACGATGACTCGTCGTTCGTGAAGGCAATCAAGTTTGGCGAGAAGCGCAACCTGCAACTGCGCGCCGATATCTTCAACCTTTTCCTCCGCTATAACGCGAATCCGAATGCTGTGGGCCTGTCGCTTAACAACACCAGCACCTTCGGCAAGCTCGGCGGCGGAACCTCGGACGTAGTCTCCCGGRTCATTCAACTCTCGGCGAAGTTGAACTTCTAAAGACGAACCTCCTTTTTTGGCAGTCCGGAGTGGCATCGACTCCGGGCTGCATTTTTTTGTTTGGAGGAAAGCTTTATAC
>NZ_JBFRCY010000148.1:0-7387 GCF_052113305.1 Terriglobus sp. YAF25 | reverse complement strand
ATTCAAGAGAATGCGCGTGCCGTCGACGCGGATGTCGCGAAAGCCGATATCGTCCGTGAGCGCGTCCGTCCCCACCCGCAGGTCGACCTTATAAAGCTTCGGCGAACCGGGGTTCCAGAGCTSCAGCCCGTTGACCTTCAGTTCAAACGTGGCTTTCCCGGCGCCGTCTGTGACCGCTGTCGTTGAGGCATTGCCTTCAGGAATCCGAACGGTGACGCTTCTTCCCTCACCTGCACCTTCCACATGAACGTAACCGCTCACGGTGTTGGCATCGGCCGCGGAAAAAGACGCTCCATGCTTTAGATGAACGTCATAGTCGTCGATAAACTCCGACGGCACTGTAACCAGCGATACGTCGCGTGTAATGCCGCCGTAGTTGAACCAGTCATAGTTGACGCTGGGAATATCGTCCTGATGCCTCGTAGAATCCACGGCAATTACGACAAAATTGCTTCCGGGCTTCAGCAATGAAGTGGCATCGCAGTCGTAGGGCGTAAAGCCGCCCTCGTGATTGCAGAGCCGTTTTCCATTGACCCATACAACCGAACGGTAGTTTGCCGCGCCTACGTGGAAAAAGGTCCGTGTAGCCGGCGTCGGCTGGAACTGGAAATCCCGCTGGAACCACACCACCCCTTCGAAATGAAAGAGCGTCGGGTCCTGTGTATTCCAGTCACCGGGAATCTTCATCGTGGGCGCGGTGCTGAAGTCGTATTCGGAGTTATGTGGCCCGCTGCTGATGTTCGGGTGGGTATTCAGTGCATACCCGTTATCGCGGATGTTGCCCTTCTCGTCATAGAGCTCTCGTGCGGGCGGCTGCTCAACCAGATAGTGCCAGGGACCATTCAGAGAGATCGACTTTCTATGATCGACACCGACCAGCAACGTATGTAGCGGCGTCTGTGCCACAAGCATCGATCCACTTGCAAAACCAGCGAACACCATTGCAAAGACAAAGCGCATCATCCTGCGTGTCAGGTCTTTCATCCCTCTCCCTTTATTTCAGCGTTGCCTTCTGGACTCTGGATCAGCAACGAATCTTTATGGTTTTCGCAGCGGCAGTATCAGCGGAAACTCCGGCGGAACAGAAGTCTATAGAGGTTCCACGAGGTTTGTCTTCTCCAGGAGTTGCGCGCGCTGCGCTGCGATGGTCGCCGCTTCTTTGAAACCAATCTCTCACTAATCAACTGGGTTATTGGGGTGGGATGTAGTGGAAATGGATCAGGTAGATATTTTGCCCTTTGCCATGCTGGGCCACTTTAAGCAGGTCGATTACACCCAGGAAACCTGACTGCCGTGCGAGCTGTGGAGTGATGTCCGGTAGGCCTATGGGTTCAATCGAGTCAACCTCGATGTGACCTTCTTCCATCCTGTAACAGCGGCCGGCGGTAACCCGTGGACCAGTCCAGAAACGGATGGTAGTGGTGATTTCTCCAGTCCGAATTCGTTCGCGCRGGCGCTTGGTGAAGGTCATTCCCGAATACAAGATAACGCGTACCGCCTGCCGCTCTAATCGACGGAGGCGAAGCATTCATCTAGTAACACACTTAGAATCAATACGATAGATCATGGCCGCGACTTTCACCGCCGAAAGCTCTGCCTTGTCGGGTGGGGCTTTCAGACAAGCCAGAATGCGACCTATGGTAGCCTTTCAAAGATGAAGCTTGCCGGTCAGAGCCGTGTATGTTGTGCCACCTGTATGGTGCACACACATCCGCGTGTCTTCTGGCTGAGCGCGATTCCTGAATAACCTGTTCGGTTTCAGTAATCGAGGTTGAACGTACCCACCACCAGAAGACCTGGTTGGTGGGTTTTGTTTTTTCAGCGAAAGAGAGAAGGTTAGACGTGGGTGTTCCAGAGATTCAAGCCGAAGAGTTGAAGCAGCGCCTCGATCAGGGGGACAAGCTGTTCCTTTTAGATGTCCGCGATGAATACGAATATGAGATCTCCAACATTGGAGGCCATCTCATTCCTCTGCCCGAGTTGGCAAAGCGCCTGGATGAGCTAAGCGTAGACGAAGAGATCGTCGCAGTGTGCAAGCACGGCCCGCGCGGCATCAAGGCAACGGAGTACCTGCGAAAGCATGGGTTCAAGAGGGTATCGAACCTGCGCGGCGGCATCCACGCCTGGTCCGATCGCGTGGACCGTAAGGTTCGTAAATACTAAGCCGAGGTTCTGGTTTACCAGCTTTCTTTTTTATGCGTCGGCTGGTAGGCTTCCGCTACAATCTGGACGAATTCGATACTATGCGCAAGGAGCTTTTCCGTGGCTGATACAACGCCCCAGTCTTCACTCGGTGAACAAGCAGCATATCAATTAGCCAACGTCACCAAAACAGCTCCAATCTATGGCGCGGTAACACCAAGATGGCTGGTTCGCTTGTTGGACTGGAAGCCCCTGGAGTCCGGCATCTTTCGCCGCAACCGGGTTGTCGAAGATAAGCCGATCGATGTCCTTTGCGGCCATGTGGACGAATCTGAGATTCCAGAGACCTATGCACAGTACGAAGAGGAACCTCGCGAGTACCGGCTGAGCAGCATCAACGCCCTGGTCAATGTGCAGACGCGTATCAGTGATCTCTTCAGCAACCCCTACGATCAGGTGCGTGAGCAGCTCCGCGTCACGATCGAAGGCGTGAAGGAGCGGCAGGAAAACGAGCTACTGAACAATGCCGACTATGGCCTGCTCAATAACATTGTGGACTCGCAGAAGATCTCGACACGCAAAGGCTCTCCTACTCCCGATGATCTTGATGAGCTTCTGACGAAGGTCTGGAAAGAGCCTTCCTTCTTCCTGACCCATCCGCGCGCAATTGCTGCCTTCGGCCGTGAGTGCACCCGGCGCGGAGTTCCTCCTCCGACCGTAACGCTGTTCGGTACACCCTTTCTAACGTGGCGCGGTGTTCCTATTATTCCTACCGATAAGATCCGCGTTTCGGGCAAAACGTCGAAGACCCAGATATTGCTGGTTCGTTCCGGAGAGCGCAAGCAAGGTGTGATCGGCCTCTTCCAGCCTGGTCTCACCGGGGAGCAGAGCCCAGGGCTTTCGGTACGGTTTACGGGAATCGATAAGCGCGGCCTGGCCTCTTATCTGATCTCACTTTATTGCGCAGCTTCGGTTCTGACTGACGACGCGATTGCGTCCCTGGAGAACGTCGAGGTAGGCAACTACCATGAGTACAAGTGATCCGAAATCGCTGGTACTGAATGACGAGAGAGTCCTGGACGATGCCTCGGCATTTCCATCTGGCGGACCGTTCCCAGCTGGAGTACCGGACGCCGCCGTTCTCGCACGCATGGCGAACGAGCTGTTCATGGCGGCTCCGTCGTCTCTCGATGTACCGCAACCGCCTGCAGCCATCGATGCCCCGGCAGGCCCGCCGGCAACACCGCCTGCCTTTCAGCCCGAAGTTCAGTTGCCTTCGGACAAACACCTTCCAACTCTACCGGCCAGTATTGGCCCAGCACAGGTTGCTCCCGTCTCTGCTCCCTACCAGGCAGGACCTCCCGCCGTTCCCGGCATATTGGGCACAGCAACAGATAAGGGTTCGAGCGGTGGAGCAATTCCTCCCTCACCGATGTTTTCGTTCCTGCAGGATGCTCGTCCTATCTTCGGCGACGGACCTACCTACACCTCCTCTCCGCAGCCTGGATATCTGACAAGCGTTCCAGCCACTCCTCAGGTAGCGCCTCCATCTTCGAGTGTCCCTCAAGGGCGTACAGGCTTCACCGAAGAGAGTCTTCCCAAAACTGCGATCGAGCCGCAATCGCCATCGATCAGCATGCTTCCGATTCCGCCACTGACAGAGTACGGGCCGGCCCCTCCCTTTTCGTTTATCGAGGAGCTCCGGCCGCTGTTTTCGTATCCGCCGTCCATTCCGGGTCCAGTTCCCGCAGGAACGAGTTTGATCGAGGAGTCTCCCTTCGATCTCCAGCTTCCAAATGACTTTCTCCGCGCGCAGGAAATCAGTCAGCTTGCAGATCACGATCCATTGCGTCGCTTCGATACGGCGAGGCGGCTTGAACCGCCTGATGCCGTCGCCCTGTATGAACCAGCAGGTATCGAACGCGATGTGCCTCGCGAGCTGGATCTTTCGAAGTATCCCTTCGACGCGGAAGCCATCAAGAGAGACTTCCCCATCCTGCGGGAACGTGTGAATGGTCGTCCCCTTGTCTGGCTGGACAACGCCGCTACCACTCAGAAGCCGCAGAGTGTCATCGACCGGCTGAAGTATTTCTACGAGCACGAAAACTCCAACGTGCACCGCGCCGCCCATGAGCTTGCGGCGCGAGCAACGGACGCATACGAGTCGGCGCGGGAGAAGGTACGCCGCTTCGTTAACGCATCGTCGACGCAGGAGATCGTCTTTGTGCGCGGCGCCACCGAAGGCATCAACCTGATTGCCCAGAGCTGGGGCCGGCGCAATGTACGTAAGGACGATGAGATTGTCATCACCTGGCTCGAACATCACGCAAACATCGTTCCATGGCAGATGCTCTGCTCCGAGACCGGAGCTAAACTTCGGGTTGCCCCCGTCGACGACAGCGGGCAGGTTCTTCTGGACGAGTATGAGAAGCTATTGGGTCCAAAGACTCGCCTGGTTTCAATGACACAGGTCTCGAATGCTCTGGGTGTCGTTACTCCGGCGGAGAAGATGATCGAGATTGCCCATCGTTATGGAGTGAGGGTTCTGCTTGACGGCGCGCAATCTGTCTCGCACATGCGCGTCGATGTGCAATCGCTTGACTGTGACTTCTTCGTCTTTTCAGGACATAAGGTCTTTGGCCCTACTGGAATCGGCGTCGTCTACGGCAAGCCCGAAGTCCTGGAAGGCATGCCGCCATGGCAGGGCGGTGGAAACATGATCCAGGACGTGACCTTCGAGAAGACGCGTTTCCATGGTCCTCCGCAGCGCTTCGAAGCCGGCACAGGCAATATTGCGGACGCTGTCGGCCTGGGTGCGGCCATCGATTATCTGGACCGGGTGGGAATGCCGAATGTCTCTCGCCACGAGCATGAACTGCTGGTACAGGCTACCAAGGAGCTGCTGCAAATCCCCGGCCTCCACATCATCGGTACTGCCAAGGAGAAGGCAGGGGTTCTATCGTTTGTGCTCGACGGATTCCGGACCGAAGACGTTGGATCGTACCTCAATAAGAATGGGATCGCAGTCCGTTCCGGCCATCATTGCGCACAACCGATCCTGCGGCGTTTTGGTCAGGAGAGCTCCGTTCGTGCGTCGCTGGCGTTGTACAACACGCATGAGGACATCGATAAGCTGGTCGCGGCGATCTGGGATCTGCGCCTCGGCCGCACTTCCATCGCCTGATTCTTTACGACCCGTCCAGATCTTCTATATCCGAACCGTCGGCGCGTGCCACAAGTGCAAGCGCAGCTTTCTCATGAGTTCATCGTAGGGCTCTTCGCCTACCCAGCGATGCTCACCCTTCGTGGCGAGAACGATTCTGTTCTCGCTGTCCTCGGGAGTGGCCACAAGCACGCGATCCCTAAAGCTCCTGCGAAGGTATTCGATAGCATCCTCACTCTCTGGGCCACACAGGTTCACCACCAGCACTCCATCCGGAGTCAATGCGCGATAGCAATCATCGTAGAACGCCTGTGAACAGAGCTGGGGCGGCTGTCCGAAAATGTCGAATCCATCAACGAGCAGTACCTCAATCCTTCCAGGCGCCCTAGCAACATAGTCCGCGCCGTCTTCATCAATGACACGGAATCGATGATCGTCCAGTGGAATATGGAACCGGTCTCTCAGGGCAATGACCTGCGGATCGATTTCGATGACGGTAATGTCAGCGGCTGGCATTTCGCGGTAACACCATTTCGGAATTGATCCTCCACCCAGCCCGATCATCACGATGTGCGTCGGATTTCGATGACAGAGCATGAAATCGATCATCGTGCGGGTATACGGAAGCGTCAGGAAGACAGGGTCATCCACGAGCATCTCACTCTGGATCTCACCGATCTGGAATTGCAGTGATACACGATTTCCATCGCGATGGACGATCGGCTCCACGCCGACAGGTGTTCGGCGTTGGTTCCGGGAAGTGTGATCGAGATAAGCGCTATCCATCTGTTCAGCCTACCTTCAATTCAACTTCATCGAGAGATCACAAGCAAACACCGCATTCTGGAGGCATCTCATCAGATTCCTGGCCGGTGCCTGAAACCCGCTAGTGTCCTGAGTCTGAAGTTCTCGTCGTAAACGTTGTCATCCTGAACGTTCGGGGTCCCCAGCGAACTTGTTCGTTGGGGTGATTAGTGAAGGACCCTCTTTTTCAACGCTTCGGAGGGCAATACTCTTCCATGATTGATGTAACGAATGAATGACTCAGGATACTAGAGCATTTTCCCTGTRGGTGTAATGTGGAGCTACTGCATCTATGGGCGTTTTCCGTAATGAAAACGCCGCTGCACGCCTCTTGAGTACTTAAGCGTCGCGGCTGGGGTTACTTCGAAGGATTCCTGATGAAATGCCCTATTGTGACAGTTCCCAGTGAAGCGCTACTCTTCTGAACAGATCCCTTTATATAAGTCTGTTTATCCGATGCGTTCCGGACCCGCAAGTCAGTTTAAGTCTGCCCAACACCACGCGCCACAAAGTGCTGCGAAACCGGCATCCTCGTTGACCACTCGAATCGAACAAGCCCTGCCTCTCCTCTTTTTACTGATTGCAACCGGAATGGCAGTGGTTTTGCATCGTTTTTTGCCTTCGCTCTCCGGTCTGCCAGCGATGCTCTTCATCGGCTCCGTCATAGCGACCGCACTTTGCAGCAGCACTCGATGGATCATTGCTACGATTGCCATTGGGGCGGTAGCCTTGAATGTAGTCTTCCCGGTTGTTCCCCATAATCTGCCCGCATCTCTTCTACTGGTTATTCGAACCGCCGGCTTCACCCTGATCGCCGGCTCTCTTGCGTATCTCGCCATGAAATCGCGCATCTCTCTTCTGGGAGATGACCGTACGCCAAAATCCATAGAGCAGGTGTTGCGAGAGCGAGAGAATGCATGGACCGTAACGGAGCTGTCCATGTTATTTCAGATTCCATACCAGAACTTCTATGAACTCGTTGACCGCGGAGAACTCGAAGCATTCGGGCCGATTGGGGCTCTGCGCGTCTGCCCACGAGAGATCGAGCGTTGGTACCAGACAACGATCCGCAAAAGAGTGCAATAGCGCAGAAATCTTTACCCACTGCTTTTAAAAACATTGGCGAGAGGGAGCGACGTGTCCCTCTCGCCAATTTGCGTTTGCTGTTCTAGAAGGTATACCGGAGACTGGCCTGCATCGATCGTTGCCCTGTCTTGCTGGTTACCCTTCCGAAGGTGCTGCTCGTGGGGTTTACATCTGGTGCGGATAGGTTTGGAT
>NZ_JBFRCY010000147.1:0-8642 GCF_052113305.1 Terriglobus sp. YAF25 | reverse complement strand
GTCCTGGACCTCTCCGGAAAGGGTCGCCGTGGTGAGCTGTCCAACGGCCATGGACGAGAAGAAAACGAGACACGTGGCCACACAAAGGATGCGTACTGCAGTTCGGATCATTGTTTTTATACCCCCGAGGGATGTTGGCCAGTCTGTTTGTCAGGATTTTCGATTGTCAAGGGTAAAAATTAATTCTCGTATATGGAATAAAGACAAGAATTGCAATGGAATCAAAAGGGTGCCAGTGCGCGCGTCGATATTCCAAAAGATGGAGAAATGTCCCGTTATTTGTAGATTTGACGTGCGGCAGGAAGCTATCGCGTATGAGAAAACGAACAGGTGAAAGACGTCGTTTCTCTCAATTTCTTCTGTCGCTAAGGAAAAACAACTCTTCATAAATGAAATAAGGGAGATTTCGTTTATTTAAAGCAAAACTGCCGCCTGGAGAGGCGGCAGTTGCAGGGTAATGGCGTTGCTCAGTATTAGCGGACGTGCTGCTCCTGATACGACGGCTCGGCCCACGCAGCGCCACCGGGATACTGATAGGTCTCCAGCGATTCCGGATAGATCTGAATGCTGTAGCCGGGTGCTTCCGGCAGAAGGTATCTGCCCTTGCGGATGTGGACAGGATGCAGGAAGTGCTCGTGGAGGTGATCGACGTACTCGATCACGCGGTTTTCGAGGCTCCGCGAGACACGAAGATAGTCGAAGAACGAGAGGTGCTGGACATACTCGCAAAGTCCTACACCGCCTGCGTGCGGGCATACCGGGATGCCAAACTTTGCCGCCATCAACAGGATAGCGATGTTCTCGTTGACTCCGGCGACGCGGCAGCTATCGATCTGGCAGACATCAATGGCTTCGGCCTGCATGAGCTGCTTGAACATCACGCGGTTATGGCAGTGTTCCCCAGTGGCAATGCGTGTCGGTTTGCACTCTCGGCGGATTCGCGCATGGCCAAGGATATCGTCAGGGCTGGTGGGCTCTTCCATCCACCAGGGCTCGAGCTCTTGCAACTGGTGAATGCGATCGATGGATTCGGAGACGCCCCACTTCTGGTTTGCATCGACCATCATGCGATTCTCCCAGCCGATCTCCTCGCGCACGATGCGTCCGCGGCGCAGGTCGTCCGCTGGATCGCCGCCAACCTTCAGCTTGAAGTGAGTCCAGCCATCGGCCAGGCCTTCATGGCACAGGCGCCTGATCTTCTCGTCGCTGAAGCCGAACCATCCGGCTGAGGTGGTGTAAGCCGGGTAACCTTCCGCCTGAAGCTGGGCAAGCCGTTCGCTTATGCCGGCCTTTCCGGCATCGAGGATCGCTTTCGCCTCGTCGCGGGAAATGGCGTCGTCGATATACCGGAAGTCGACTGCTGAAAGCAGCTGTTCGGTCTCCATCTCCGCAAGCAGCTTCCAAAGCGGCTTGCCCTCCACCTTGGCGTAAAGGTCCCAGACCGCATTGATCAGGGCGCCGGTGGCAAGGTGAATCACGCCTTTTTCCGGACCGAGCCAACGGAACTGGCTCTCATCGGTAAGCTCGCGGGAGAAGGCGGCAAAGTTGGAGACGATGGAGGAAAGTGTGCGGCCTTTGACGGTCCTGGCAAGGTAGTCGAGAGCCYGGACAACGATGTCTGTGCCGCGTCCGAGAGTAAACGTCAGCCCATGACCTTCCAGTCCGGAGTTTGTTTCCAGGATGCAGTAGGCGGCGGAATAGTCAGGATCCTTGTTGACCGCATCCGAGCCAATGGCCTCGCGAGATGTCGGGAAGCGAAGGTCGATAGTTCGTATACGTTCAATGCGAAGATCGTTCACGGTGTGTTCCTTCCACTAGTGGGTAATACCGGTTGCAGGTTGTGCTGTAGCTGCTTGTTCGGCGACTGGAATGCTTTTTGCCATCATCCACGCGTAGAGAACGACAAACAGATAGCAGACCGCTGTAACGGAATAACCGAGGGCATAACTGGAGTAGCGATGGGCGACATAACCGAGGAGCGGCGGAATAATAGCGCCGCCCACGACTGCCATGACAATGGTGGAGCCGCCAAGCTTCGCTGCTGGGCCGAGGTCCGACACGCCAACAGCGAAGATGGACGGAAACATCGGGGCCATAAAGAAGCTGGTTGCGAGAATCGCGCCCGCGCCCACCAGGCTGGGATGGGTGATGCAGACTGACAACAGGCACAGATTAATCACGGCATAGGCGAGAACCAACCGCATGGGCCGGATCCAGCGCATCAGGGCGGTTGCGGCGAAGCGGCCGACAGAGAATGCGATCAGATTTCCGATCAGCCAGTAAGCTGCCTTCTTCTCTGTAAGTGTCGTGTACTGACGGAGATAAGGGATCAGAGAGGACCATGTGCTGATCTGCGCTCCGCAATAGCAGAACTGCGCCGCCACAGACCACCACAGCCGCGGAGCATGCAACAGATCCGAAAACATCGCGGCTTCTCCGCCGGCAGCCTCCACAGATTGGTCGATAGCCGGGAAGCGGACTCGCCAGATCAGAAACGCCAGAAAGAAGACGACGCAGCCAAGTCCCAGATAGACCGGGACAACGCGCATGATCTCGCTATGCAGGTAGCTCTGATAGGTTCCCTGGAGCTTCATGGCCGCGACCTGCGCAGGCTTGAGCTCGATGCCGGAGAAGATGAAGGTGGCTCCGAGTATGACACCGGTAATCGTTCCGGGGGGATTGAATGCCTGAGAGAAATTGAGCCGCTGTACCGAGGTTTCAGAGGGGCCAAACTGCGCGATGAACGGATTGGCGGCGGTCTCAAGCACGGCTGATCCGCAGCCGACAAAGAAGAGGGCCGTCAGGAACGTCCAATACTTTCCGACGACGGCCGCCGGCCAGAACATCAGCATGCCCGTGCCGAAGAGAAAGAGTCCGCCCAGGATGCCCGCTTTGTAGCCGCGCCGCTCCATCAGGAAGGCTGCCGGCAACGCCATACAGAAATATCCAAAGAAGACAGACGTCTGTACCAACTGGGCCTGCATCTGCGTCAGCTCGAACGACTTCTGGAACTGCTGTACCAGGATGTCGGTGAGGTTATTGGACATGCCCCAAAGGAAGAAGAGGACGGTCACAAGGACAAAGACCGCCATGTTTCCCTTGGGGAAGATGCCCGGTGCGTGCGATTTCTGTGAAGCGGCCATCGTCAGATCGCCTTTCCCTGTGTTGAGAGTCTGGGCATGGAAATTTTGTAGGTGCGGCAGCAGGTTCCGGCAAAGAGGCTCTGTTGTTCGGAATCGCTGAGGGCGGCAAAGTACTGCCGCAGGAAGCCCCACCATTGTTTATAGTCCGTCGCCAACAGGCAGACAGGCCAATCTGACCCGGCCATGAGTCTGTCTGCGCCAAAGGCTTCAAGACAGACGTCGAGATAGGGCGCCAGTGTTTCGGTGGACCATGACTTCCAGTCGCCCTCCGTAACCAGGCCGGAGATCTTACAGACAACGTTGGGCCGTCTCGCCAGCTCGTGGAGATTGGCCGCCCAGGGCTCGATCTCCCGCGCGGCGATGCGTGGTTTGGCGGCATGGTCGACAACAAACTGCTGGTTGGGATGACGATCGACGAAGCGGATCGCCTCCTCGAGCTGATGCTGAAAGATGAGGATGTCGTAGATGAGGCCGCAGGTTTGCAGGCGCTCGATACCGCGGTTGAAGGCCGGTGCATCCAGAAAGCCGGCGGGCTCGGCCTGAACGACGTGGCGCAGACCCAGGAGCTTCGACTCCTGACTGAGCCGTTCCAGAAGCGCAGGGAAGCTGTCCTCCGCAATGGGAGCCCAGCCTACGACCCCGTAGAGAAAAAAATGCTGCGCCGCAAGCTTCAGCAGCCACTCCGTCTCCCCAATCGTTTGTCTCGCCTGCACTGTCACGGCCCCGTCGACGCCAGCCTCTTCCATCCTAAGCTCCAGATCCGATGGAAGAAAATCCCGTCGCAGTTCCGGCATTTCCGGGGAGATCCAGTCATACTGGATCTCGTCATACTCCCAGAGATGGTGGTGTGCATCCACGCAGACTTGCCTGGAATTGCTGTCATGAGGCTTGGTGGAATCCGAAGGCATCGTGTCAGGCAGACTCCAAAATCACATTTGCATACTGGATCGTTTCTGCCGTCCGGATCAGGCCGATGGCATGTGGAACCCGCTTCTTGAAATCGATGTGTGGTTCCCAGCCGATGGGAGGAAGAAGCGATGTGAACCGCGCCACGGTAGCTGCGTCGTTCATCTCCTGGAACTCCCGTGCCATCCAGCATTTTCCGGCAACGAAGTTAGGAAGCAACGCCTGAAGCACATCGGTCACGCTGGGAATGTTGTCCACCAGGGATATGTCCACTGTCTCAATCATCGGCCAGTAGGGAAAGCCACGGTCGGCGATGACGAGAGTATTGGTGTGTCTGACCCTGCTAAGCAGCGAATTGATATGAGGATTGAGGATTCCGGTTCGCAGCATACGTTCAACGCTTTCTGGTCATACCGATAGCGGTTAACGGTGCGGACAGTGACATCTCGTCCTTCGGCAGGGAGAGATGATGCGGTAACGCAACCGTCAGGCTGCCCAAACAGATGGCAGTGAGCATGTTATCGCACTCCAATGTCACGCTTGCTCCAACATGGGCGCGTTCAGACTGCCCCTCGGTAAATTGCTGGCAGTTTATGTTTTTCCATTGTATTTCGTCAATAAAAATATTTTTTCGCATACGGTAATCTGCCCAACTATTTCTCAGCCTGCGAAACGCCGGATTCTTATTTGGCAAGCGGTCTTTTGCGATGCTATAACTCCGGGAATGACAACTGGAATGCCATCCTCTCCATTTCGCCTTGAAGGGAAATCTGCGGTCGTTACGGGCGGTGCAAGCGGCATCGGCAATGCGATCGCCACTGCCTTCGCCGAGGCCGGAGCACGCATCACTCTTCTCGATATCAATCCCGCGCAGTTAGAGGCCGCGGCTGTGGCGATTCCGGGGGCAAGCGGTATTCCGTGCGATGTAAGTGACCCAGCGCAGGTGCAGCAGGCATTTGCAGCGATCGGCGAGGCAGGTGGAACCGACATCCTGGTAAACAGTGCCGGCGTTTCACATATCGGAACGCTGCTTTCGACCGATGTCGCCTCGTTTGACCGTCTGTTCCGGATTAATGTTAAAGGCTCATACCTGGTGATGCAGTCCGCGGTTGCCCAGATGGTCGAGAAGAAGAGCGGAGTGATTCTGAATATGGCGTCGATTGCCGCCACTGCCGGGCTGTCAGACAGATTCGCGTATTCCATGAGCAAGGGAGCCGTACTGTCGATGACACTCTCTGTTGCAAAGGACTACCTGCAGCACGGCATTCGGTGCAACTGTATCTCGCCTGCACGTGTGCACACGCCGTTCGTCGACGATTTCTTGGCGCGTAACTACGCCGGCAAAGAGGCGGAGCAGATGGCCCGTCTGGCAGCCGCCCAGCCGGTCGGCCGCATGGGGACTCCCCAGGAGATCGCGCTTCTGGCGCTATATCTCTGTTCGGACGCTTCGTCGTTCGTGACCGGTGCCGATTATCCGATCGATGGTGGCTATTTCAATCTCCGCTAAAGGGCGCATATGGATCTGGGACTTAAGGGGAAGGTGATTGCCGTCACCGGCGGGGGCTCTGGCATCGGCGAGGGAATCACCCGTGCATGTCTGGCCGAAGGCGCCAGGGTGGTGATACTAGGCCGTGTAACATCGGCCGTGCGGCAACTGATGGAAGATGTGGACCAGAAAGGTCTGCCCTGCGAGCTGGTTGAGCTGGAACTGGGAGAGACCCGCCAGTGCCGGACGGCGATCGACCATATACAGGCCAAATATGGTGAACTCTTCGGCCTGGTCAATAACGCCGGAGCGAATGATGGAATCGGCCTTGAAAATGGCACGCCGGAGCGGTTTATGGAGAGCCTGCAGCAGAACCTGCTGCACTATTACGCTCTGGCCCAGTTCGCATTGCCTCTTTTAAAGGCGTCGGTAGGCGCGATCGTGAATATCAGCTCGAAGGTCGCGATGACGGGGCAGGGCGGAACCTCAGCCTATGCGGCCGCCAAGGGAGCACAGCTTGCCCTGACCCGCGAATGGGCGGCGGAGCTGCTGCCATACGGTATCCGGGTAAATGCCGTGGTGCCGGCGGAAGTGATGACCCCTCTATATCAAACCTGGCTGAAGACTGTAGGCGATCCCGAGAAGGAGCTGTCGCGCATCAAATCCCGCATTCCCCTTGGTCATCGGATGACGACCATCGAGGAGATCGGGGCGCTGGCCGCCTTTCTGCTATCTCCCACGATGTCTGGCCATACGACCGGGCAACATCTCAGCGCTGATGGCGGCTATGTACATCTGGACAGAGCCCTTACCTAGCAGGCAGGGCGGATGTGYGCTAGAGCATTTCCCTGTAGGTGTCGTGTAGGGGTTCCACATCTATGGGCGTTTTCCGTAATGAAAACGCCACTGCACGCCCCCTCACGGGCTACCCAGCAACAGGGAAATGCTCTAAAGTATCCAGATAACTCGCCATGAGCCTTAAACAGACCGCCAAGCAGACCAGCCCGCGCACCAAGCGCAACCTCAAAAACGATTATGCCGCGCCCGCCCTCGACAAGGGGCTCGACGTAATCGAACTTCTGGCTCATCAGACCGTCGGTCTGAGCATGAGCCAGATCGCGCGTGAGTTGAACCGCAGCGTCTCAGAGATCTTTCGCATGTTRCTCTGTCTGGAGCATCGGGGTTACATCGCACAGGCGGGGGCGGAGAAGTATTCCTTGACTCTGAAGCTCTTCAAGCTAGTGCAGGAGCATCCGCCTACCGAGCGTCTGATCAGCGAGGCATTGCCGGTCATGCACCGGCTGGCGTCGCAGACCATGCAGTCCTGCCATCTGGGTGTGGTCGAGAGCGGTCGTGTCGTGATTCTGGCGCAGGTCAATGCGCCTACTTCCGTCGGCTTTTACGTCAAGCTTGGCTCGACCGTGGACATCATGGAAGCTTCGTCCGGATACGTCATTCTGGCTCATCAGAATAAGGCGGCCCTACTCTATACCTACAGGGAAAATGCTCTGATCGCTTTCGACGTCCGATTAAGCGCTGCGCATGTGCTCGTTCATGATGAGGAAGGCTCCCAGGCCATGGAAGTCGTCCGTACGGCGCGGGCGGTTGTAGTAGTACGCGAGGTCGCCTACATTGGTGCCTTCGCAGATATTGGCGATATGGCCAAATCCGTCATCGTCCTTTGAAAGTTGCGTGAGTACGCCTTTGTAGCCTTTGACCGCGACGTCGGCATAGCGTTTTGCAATATAGCCACGTTTGGCCGCCATCGACATAGTGTAGGTGTACATGCACGAGCTTGAGGTCTCGCGCCAGTTGTTCGGATCGTCGCCTTTGTCCAGAATCTGAAACCAGAGGCCGGTCTCCTTGTCCTGGTAGCGGCTGTAGGCCTCGCAGAGCTGACGAAGCTGGGCAATCAGCTTTTCCCGTTGCGGATGGGAGTGAGGCATAAGTTCGAGAACCTCGATCAGGGCCATGCCGAACCATCCAATCGCGCGGCACCAGAAATAGGCCGAGTGATGCGTGGTGGGATCTGCCCATGGCTGCGCTCCGGACTCGTCATAGGCATGGAACATCAGGCCCGACTTCGGATCATTGAGGTGGCTGGCATAGATCTGGAACTGCTTTGCCGCTTCGTCGAGCGTATATTTGCTCTCTCCGTAGGCCGTGCCGTAGCGCACCAGGAACGGCATTCCCATAAAGATGCCGTCGAGCCATAGCTGGTGCTGGCGAGAGAGTGCGTGCCAGAAGCCGCCGTCCTCGGTGCGCGGATAGTTGTCGAAGGTGTGGCGAATGGTGTCGGCGGCGGTCTTGTACTTCTTCTGTCCGGTCTCCTTATGCAGGATGAGCAGGAGATTGCCGGGCAGCACATAGTCGAGCGCGGTGATCGGACGATCAATCACGCCCTCATCGTTGACGTGCTTATCGACCCAGCCCTGGATGTAGTTCAGATACTTCTTTTCCTTGGTTCGCTTATAGAAGAGATATTGCCCATAGAGGAAGAGGGAAACGGCATAGCCCCAGCCGCTCAGGTTGCGAGGGTCCGGTGTGCGGTGCAGCATGCCATCGATCACAAGGCGAGACCAGTCGGGCTGAGCTGAGGGCTTTTCCGCCTTCATCGCCCATGCGGAACGATGCAGGCCTGTGGTGAGCAGAGGCGCGGCTGCGAACAGTTTGAACGATTCTCTTCGAGTGAAATCTGTCATGTTTGTCTTCCTTTTGGGCAGGTAGCGATAAGGTTGCCGATGACCTGGCGATATTACGAAGCGGGCAGCGTGCTGCGCTTCTGATACAAAGCCGCCGGGAGTCGCCTAGTGATTTCGGCTCCCGGTGGCAGGTTGGAGGGACCATGCCAGCTAGACGCCGGCGCGCGGTTTTTCTTTCCGAACGCGGATGTTGTCCTGGGCCGGCTCGCCGTCGCATTCGATTGCAATGGTGGTTACCGGAGAGTCCGGCGCCTTCTCCGGCAGGTCGGTGAACTTGACGTGCCACTCATTCTGGGTGAAGGTTATGGGCTTGCCGGTCTTGAGGAACTTTGCGCTCTTCACCTTCACGCTAAGTCCTCCGATCGCGATGTACTCGCCCGGCCAGAAGTGAACGTGCATGTAGAG
>NZ_JBFRCY010000146.1:0-9334 GCF_052113305.1 Terriglobus sp. YAF25 | reverse complement strand
TCGCAAAGCGATGCGTGGGAAACAACGTTGAACATCACTGGAAACACATGCATCGCGAATCTCTGCTCCGCCTCCTCGAACAGCTCCGCACCAGCGCCATCTCTACCGAGCAGGCCGCTGACGCGCTGACGCACCTTCCCTTCGAAGACACCGGCTTTGCCAAGATCGATCACCATCGCGCCCTGCGCTCCGGCCTTCCTGAGGTGATCTACGCTGCCGGCAAGACACCGGAACAGACCGCCGCGATCTTTCAACGCATCGCCGCCTCGGGCGTGAACGTGCTCGCGACCAAGGCAGACGCTGCACATTTCGCCGCGGTGCAGACACTGATTCCTGCCGCCGAATACCACGCTCTTGCCCAGTGCATTACCCTGCGGCAGACTCAGCAGCCACGGCACGAGGGCACCATCGCGGTCGTCTGCGCCGGCACCAGCGATCTTCCGGTTGCGGAAGAGGCCGCCATCACCGCGGATCTCTTCGGGGCCAATGTTCTACGCATCACCGATGTCGGCGTCGCGGGCATTCACCGCCTGCTCGCGCAGCGTCCCCTGCTGCAGACAGCAGATGTCGTTATCGCCTGCGCCGGCATGGAAGGCGCCTTGCCCAGCGTGCTGGGCGGCATGGTGGGCGTACCGGTCATCGCCGTCCCCACCAGCGTAGGGTATGGTGTTGCCTTCCACGGCATCACGGCCCTGCTCTCCATGCTGAACTCCTGCTCGCCGAACACCACCGTCGTCAACATTGATAACGGCTTTGGAGCCGCGTATACCGCCACCCTCATCTGCCGCGGGCAGCAGAAGAAGTAATCCTTAGCGAAGCCATTTGAAACGACGCTGGCTGCACAATGACTATTGACAGCAGCGCCGTGACCGAGTATAAGCGTGCCCCACCTCAAGGAAGGCGGCGCCGCCGCGCGGTAAAGTTCGCGGCGACGGCATCATCCGCGCCGACCACAGGGATATCTCGAACTAAGAGGGAGAGATAGCGATGAATCGGAAAATCACGTTCGCGTTCCTGGCAGTGTGCTGCTTGGCGGTAGCCATCACAATGTTCGCGCAGGGCGGCACGTCCGCCAACATCCAGCAACTCGAAAAAGACATGCACCACGCGCAAATGGATAACGATGCCGCATGGTATCAGGAGCACCTGGCTGACGGCTATGTCGAGGGATACAGCTGGGGCGACTGGGCAACCAAAGCTGAGGCCATCAAGCAAATACAGGACAAGTCCATCAAATTCACTAAGGGCGAGGTCAGCGAGGTGAAGGTAACGAACTTCGGACCCAACACCGCGGTCGCACACTATAAGTTCACCTACGACGCCACCATCAACGGCACACACCGTGCTCGTACGGTGATTTGCAGCGACACATGGATCAACCAATCCGGCGCGTGGAAGCTCGCTGCCAACCACTGCTCGCACGTCGAGGGAACCTAGGTGACATAAATCATGAAGAGCAACATTTATGACAAGAACTTCTGAGATACCACCCTAGAGCATTTCTCCTGTTGCTGGGTAGCCCGGAAGGGGAGTGCAGCGGCGTTTTCATTGGGGAAAACGCCCATAGATGCATAAGCCCTGCACTACACCTACAGGAGAAATGCTCTAGCCATCCCGTGTGGTTTTACCGCCGTCGATAACCATCTGCGCACCAGTCATATAGGGAAATTCATCGGAAGCAAGCGCCAAGGCAAACGATGCGATCTCTTCGGGAGTCGCCATCCGTTTCATCGGAACATGGGACCTCGCCCAGATGTCCGCAGCAGCTTTCCACACTACATCCGGGACGTCCTCCATGTGGGCTACTCGCCTTACCAACGCGGTATCGGTGGTTCCAGGAATGAGTGCGTTGATGCGGATACCCCTATCCACATAGTCAAGCGCAGCGGACTGGACAAGACCAATGAGTCCGCGCTTGCGCTGTATTCGTGAAGCGGTTTCTCGAGCGTGATACCGGCATTGTTGAATGCTATGTCCAGACGCCCGTACCGCTGAACGACCCGATCGACAAGAGACCGTACGCTGCTTTCATCACGTACGTCCGCGCGAATGTAGACAGCCTCACCGCCCTGAGATTTGATACCACGCTCTACTTCCTGTCCGAGAGTCTCGCGGCGTCCACAGAATGCAACCTTTGCGCCCTCTGCCGCAAAAGCGATCGCGGCTGCTCGCCCGATCCCGGAGGTTGCTCCCGTAACAAGAACGACTTTGTTTTCAAACCTGCGGCGTGAGTTGGTTTGCGTGGCAGTCGTGTACGTTGGCGCCGCACCGCGGGCGCATCCGGCGACACCGCCCGTTATTGCGGCTGCGGTCATCGCCAGCATCGTGCGCCGGTCGAGAGCTGCATGTTTCTCTTCAGACATAAGTGAACTCCTCCGTATTCGGTTCGAGATGAATTAGTAGAGCAAGGAGATCTCGATCGCCTTTTCAGGCTGGTCCAGCTGAAACTTCGCTTCGGCAAATTTGGGAGGCCCCATGGATTTCTTCGGATTGTTTGAGGCGCCATAGCCTTCCTTGGGAATGCCGAAGATGTTCTTATCAAGCTGGCCGTTCATGTTCTCATCATGAAAGACCGATACAGCATAGACACCCGGGGGAAGGCCATTCAGCGTGACCTGTGCGCGTAAGGTCTGCGGATCGATCCTGACCTGGAGCGTGCGAAACGCCTTCGACTTATCTCCGGGAAAGCCCGCCCCATCCTGGAACAGGGCAATAGCAATCTGCCCTTTGCTATTTCTCGCGCCGGCAACCTGGACAGTAAGTTTTGAAGTCGCTCCAGCTTGCGAGGCAAACTCGGAAGCGAGGCCCGAAGAAGCGATGCCAGGAGAAGCGAGGCCAAGACCAGATGCAAGCAAGGCAATTGCTGCGATGCACGTGAACAATAGATAGCGCTGCATATTCCCTCCACCATCCACTTCAAAAAGCTATGGATTAACCGATCAACGCCGCGGAGCGATAAATTCGCCGATCAGATTTCCACCTGCTTTGAACACAAACGACATATTTCCAATCCGCAAGGCATCGGCTGGTTCGTAGCGGCTCGGATACCACGCATTCACCGCCATAAACGAACCCGCGTACGGAGATACAAGAGAAGGCACAGAGAATACGGTCCGTCCGCTTCTTGTCTTTGCTGTCAGCACGGAGGCAAACGCATGTGCGGTTCGGGGAAAGAAGCCCGTACAGTCGCACCGGTGGTAGGCGACGTCCTCATGAATCAGAGCGCCCAGGGAGTACTCAGCGGTCTTCGCGGTAAGGTTCATGGTGAACCTTGATCCATAACGTTCGCCGTACCCTTGACCACCCGAATCCCATTCCGGGGGCGCCGGTTTTCCTTGATCGATCCCCGCGCCGATTGCCGAGCTGATTAATCCGGGGGGACCAAATGTTGAATACAGATAGTTTCGGTACTGTTGTTTGTGGTCAGGAAAGCGATAGGCGCCGCTACTGCGCACCGGCGCATTGGTTGCAGTGATGGTCGAGGGGTCCGTCTCAGAACGCGGGGATAAGTCGGAACTGCTCTGGGAACTCGTCTGGGCGCATGCAGCAACACTGGCGATCCAGATCAAACATGCGGCTATCTTCATAGTGGAGATCATGTGTTCCTCCTTACACACGCAGTCTTATCGACAAAGTGTGGCCGGCCAAGCCGGAAGAGATAAACGCGGCAACTTTGACGGCGAACGCGGCTTAGACCGATTGAACGAGGTGACGAACCCTTCACATCACGCAACCACACGCCGTCAGGCAGTGCCGGCGGCCGGTCTCAGCGCTGGAGACGATATTCCGTGCGCTAACGTCTTCATTTCCGGCACTCATTCCTTTTCTTTGCTGTTCCTGCAAGAATTGCAGGAGAGTAAAGGGCGGAGGCGATCCCGGATCGTGCGGCCATGGACTATCGTGAAGCGAACATCCTCGCGCAGACATTTGGGTTCGCTCTCGGAACCGCGCTCTCAGGTCTACTTCTCTTCCTTATCTATCGTTCGGGAGGAAAGAATCGAGGAGCCCGCTTTTGGTTTGCGGCTTGCGTCCTCATTGCGAACGGAGCCGGCTTATTCAAGAATCTCGCACTGCTCGGCGATCCGAATCTAAATCCTGTACTCGAATACCGCATCCGCTCAATTGGCTTCGCAGCCGGAGCGCTTTGCCCTTGTGGCATTCTTTCCATCTGGCGCTCGAACGCGGTCACCAGTCTTCGGCGCAGAGCCGGAAGCTGGATCGTCCTCTACTCGGTGATCAGCGGAAGCTTGATTGCGGTCTCCGTCATCGCAGGAACATGGGCAACCGCGCAGCTCATTGCTATCCCGGGATTGAATCTACTCACGGCACAGAACGCGGTTGGAAATCTGGCCATCTACAACGGGCTCCTGATTCTGATCGTGGGTGGGATGACGCTACTGCCGGGTACGCTGAGAGGGCCGACGGATCAGATTGCGATCGCGTTGATGATCCTGGGGCTACTTGTGTGTACAGCCGGTGCAGTCGCCAGTTTCTTCCTTCCTCCTCCCGGCACCGTGGCACACCTGGCCCAGATAGGCAGATTTCAGGGCGTAATTCTGCTTGTGATTGGCGTGTTCTTCTATTTCTCCCACTTCCGGGCTGCTGATGTCTTCGCTAAGATCGCACTTCGCCTGATTCTTGGCGGCTTGCTGGCGCTCGGCGGAGCCCTTCTTTTGTTTGGACCAATTGCTTCGGCGACTCACAACATGCCGCTGCCACTGGCAACAGGAACGCTGCTGGGTGTAGCGATTCTGAGCGGAACCATCTTGCTCTACCTGCGGTTGGGATACTGGATTGACCTACTTGTAGAACGCAGGGTCTTTGGGAAACGGGACCCTCGACAGATGATGCAGGAGTTTCGACAGCAGATCGGATCTCTGGACTCCAGGACGTCACTCATTGCATCAATCCAATCCGCAGCCGTAGAAACACTCGCAATGAGGCCGGAAGAGATTCAGGTTGAGCCGGGCGTCCCTGATCACACCGCACCGCCGGCCGATCTGCTGATCCCCATTCCATCAAGCAGCAAACCGATTCGGCTTGCGGTCTCTCTGCAAGGGGAGCGAAGAACGCTTCTCACAACAGAGATTGATCTATTGCATGAGATCGCCCTGCACGCGGGAAAGCGGCTCAACGATCTTGAACGCGAGGAAGAGAGAATCGAACGGGTTCGCATGGAAGGCCACCTCAGCCGTCAATTGGTGGAAGCGGAGTTGCGTGCACTTCGGTCACAGATCAATCCACACTTTCTTTTCAATTCACTGAATACGATCGCTTCCCTCATACCGTCGGAACCGGATAAAGCAGAGAAGATGACGATCCGTCTGAGCAGCATCTTCCGGTATGTGCTGATCCAATCGGGCCGGCCGTTCAGTTCTCTGCACGAAGAGATGGAATTTCTGCGAACCATCCTTGAGATCGAGCAGATCCGGTTCGGGGAGAGGCTGTCCGTGACATTCGAGATTGACTCGGCAGCCGAACACCTGATGATTCCGTCGCTGATCCTGCAACCGTTGGTTGAGAATGCGATCAAACACGGCGTTACCCCGAAGATCGGCAAAAGCCATATCCTTGTCGGGGCTCAGCTTCACGACAACACGATCCAGATCAGGATTGAGGACGATGGACTTGGCTTCCGCACAGACAATGACCTTGACCGCCGGATGCGGCCGCATATGACGAACGGCACAGGCATCGGTTTACAGAATGTCCGGGAGCGGCTCAGCACACTCTATGGCACGGCTGCTGCCCTGACTCTTTCGGATCTCGCAAGTACCGGATGCAGGGCAACCCTGACGATTCCCATACATGGAGCGAAGGATGCAAATTCGAGCATTGCTCGCGGACGATGAACCAGCGGCACGGGCACGGCTGCACAGACTGCTCGACCGCGATTCGAATATTCATATCATTGGTGAAGCAGAAAACGGTGTCGAGGCTCTTCAGGGCATTGAGCAGCTTCGTCCAGACCTGCTCTTCCTCGATGTTGAGATGCCGGGCCTGAATGGCTTTGAGGTTCTGAAGAGCCTTTCAGCGGACACACCTCGTCCCTTCACGATCTTCATCACCGGCTTTCACGAGTACGCGATGGAGGCCTTTCGCGAGCGCGCGATCGCTTATCTTCTGAAACCGATCGAAGAAGAAGATCTGCGAGAGATGGTGGAGCGCGCTGCCGTCCTTATTCAGAACGCCTCGTCCCGGCGGGTAGAGGACGAAAAGGTGAATCGGCTGCTCGGCAACGCACCGGCCTCCATGCAGCGGATCGTCGCCAGAAAGGCCAACCGGATCTTYCTCATGAATCCCTCTGATGCTGTCTATTTCTTTATGGACAGCGGCATTCTGCGGATGCGGGTTGAGAACGATACCTACTGGGTGAACTACCAGATCGGAGAGTTAGAAGAGGCGCTGGAAGAACGCGGTTTTTTCCGCGCCCATCGAGCCTCGCTGATCAACCTGGATCGCATCAAAGAACTTCGGCTCGATCCCGGAAGCAGTATCGTGCTCGTCATGAACGATGCGAAGAACTCCGAGATCGAGGTCAGCGAGCGGCAGGCACGTGCTCTCCGTGCACGTATTCCAGGATTGTAGGTGCCGCAGCGGGACGATTATTTCTTCGATTCTTCAGCAAGAAAATAAACGGGGCTGTGGCGCAACACTCGCGTCGTCAGCAGGCGGCTTCCGTCCGATGAAACATGGAAAGACCGCGCTCCTAGGAAGGGAGCATCGACCGGAGCGATCCGCTCGATCCGGATTTGGTGATCGTAAGATGAGTAACGGCGAGATAGATAGTCCAGGCGGTTACGCGAACGTGTAGCCACCAGGGTGCGTTTTTAACGCCGTCAAGCCAAACGCCATCGATCGTCGGCACCTAGAGCATTTCTCCTGTTGCTGGGTAGCCCGGAAGGGGAGTGCAGCGGCGTTTTCATTGCGGAAAACGCCCATAGATACGGAATCCCTACACTACACCTACAGGAGAAATGCTCTACCCGCTCAAGCAGTTCTATAGAACGGGCCTTCAGCCCTTTAACATTCTGTGGGGCACCAAACCTGGGGCGTTGCCCCAGGCTGGTATAGAACGCGCCTTCAGCGCTCAGAGCCGTAGCTCCTTTTGTTTGTCATTTCGAAGCGCTCGGGGTCCCCGGCCAGCTTGCTGGCCGGGGTGAAAAGTAGCGGAGAAATCCGCTTTTCTCCCGTTTCTTTATCGGTCGCCCATTATCACGAACCTTGCTTCGGATTCATCTTGCGAGCAGTGTCACGCAGTATCTCGATCTCCCTCTCACGGTAGGGATGACCGTCAGGGTAGAAGAGATCGTGGAACCAGACGGTAGGCTCACGCCCGACGTAAGGAACCTGCCAACTATCCCACGGCAGGTTGGTCTGCATCTTGCCCTGAACCAGGCCCCAGTTGATCATGCCGACATGGTGCGCTGCTGCAATCGGCAGAATGGTGTCGATGGTGGAACCGGCGCCGCGCGCCATATACTCCGTGCAGAGAAGGGGCCGATGCAACTTCTCCAGGCCGGCCACCCGGCTCTCGAACTTCTCTGGCCAGGAGTAGTCATGGAACGAGATGATGTCACTCTCTGAGAGCTGAATCTTCTCTGTAGCAGACCAGTTCCCCGGATCATTCCAGGAGTCGTGTGTCCACACACCGCTTGTCAGCGGTTGCTTTGGCCCCTGAGATCTTGCCCAGGCGAAGACCTGCGGTAGAAGAGCGTTCATCAGCTGCGTCTTGTCTTTGAGGTTGTTTGGGTATTTGCCTCCGCCCGAATTGTCGGGTTCGTTCCAGACATCCCACGCCAGGATGCGATCGTCATTGGCAAAGGCGCCGACGATTCCCTTCACATACGCCTCGAACCGGGGCTTGTTCGCCGGATCGGCGAGGGCGATTCCAGGGCTCTGTACCCAGCCGGAATTATGAATGCCGGGGATCGGCGGATGCTGCGGTCCCAGCTTGGGATCAGGATCCCAGCAGGAATCAAAGAGAACGAGCACCGGTTTGATGTGATGCCGGGCTGCCATGGTGAGCAGGTTGTCAAGCCGCTGCTTGAAGCCTGCGGCGTCCTGCTGCCAGAGAAGATCGTGCAGGAAGATCCGCATCGTGTTCATACCCGCGGATTCGGCCCAGCCGAACTCCTTATCGATCTCGGCGGGGTTGTACGTCTCGCGCTGAAACATCTCCAGCTCATTGATTGCGTCGACGGGAAGAAAATTACTTCCCACGGGCCAGGGGTTGGCACGCATGTAAGTCCACGCCTGCTCTTCTGTCCAGCGCTCACGAGGGGAATTCGCATGCAGAGATGTGGAACCGAAACAGAGCGCGAGCACAGCGGCCGCAAGAGAGTTGCGAAGGATCACAATGATTTCCTTTCTCGATGTTGAGAAACGATCCTAGCGCGCGGCACACATCACCGGCAAACCAGTGCACTGTACCTACGGCGTCCTCATATCCTCAGGATCTCCGCGTCTATTTCCGAGCCTTGGGCTTGCTCTTGCTCTCCAGATTGAGTGCCACCGCAGCTACGATGAGCCGCTTCAAGGCAGCTTCATTGATCTTGTCCCCTTCGTGGATGTCGATGGCTCGCCTGACATTCCCTTCCAGGCTGGAGTTGAACAGGCCGGACGGATCATCCAGCGCAGCTCCCTTGGCAAAGGTCATCTTGACCACGTTCTTATAGGTCTCGCCCGTACAGACAATACCGCCGTGGGACCAGACGGGTGTGCCCCGCCACTTCAGCTCCTCCACGATCTCCGGATCTGCCTTGTGGATAATCTCGCGTACCTTCGCGAGCGTCTTCCCACGCCAGTCGTCGAGTTCCTTGATCTTCTCATCGATGAGTGCAGCAGCAGACTCCATAGGACAACCCCTTTCCGTTAGAGCATTTCCCTGTTGCTGGGTATCCCGGAAGCGTGTGCAGCGGCGTTTTCATTGCGGAAAACGCCCATAGATGCGGATGCTCTGGACTACACCTACAGGGAAAATGCTCCACCGGCTTCCATTTTCACCGCATCCGGACAAAAGCTGCAACACGGCAGCATGCACTCAAAAAAAGGGGGCTGGGCGCGACGCCCAACCCCGCCAGGAACTTATATCGATCTATTCCGGCTCTGCTTCAATATGCGATCGCCGGCGAGCCATCAGCGGCATGAGGAACAGGATCGACAACACCGTGGTGATCATGCCACCCACGACGACACGCGCCAGCGGCTGCTGGGCTTGCGCGCCGATAGCGTTCATGACGGCAGCAGGTAACAAACCAAGGCCGGCAGACATACATGCCATCACGACAGGCCGCAGCTCATCCAGACTGCCGTTTTTGAGGCCATGCTGAGG
>NZ_JBFRCY010000145.1:0-7453 GCF_052113305.1 Terriglobus sp. YAF25 | reverse complement strand
AGATCACGGTAGACGTGAAGGGCGAGATTCTCGAACTCAAAGACACCATTAACACCATGGTGGACCAGCTCAACGCCTTCGCCGGCGAAGTAACGCGTGTTGCCCGCGAGGTCGGTACCGAAGGCAAACTCGGCGGCCAGGCGCAGGTGCCTGGTGTGGGCGGAACCTGGAAGGACCTTACCGACAACGTAAACTTCATGGCCTCGAACCTGACGGGTCAGGTGCGTAATATCGCCGAGGTCGCAACAGCTATCGCCAACGGTGACCTCTCCCGCAAGATCACGGTAGACGTGCGCGGCGAGATCCTGCAGCTCAAAGAGACGCTGAACACCATGGTGGACCAGCTCAACCGGTTCGCCGGCGAAGTAACGCGTGTGGCGCGCGAAGTMGGYACCGACGGTAAGCTGGGCGGCCAGGCSGAGGTGCCTGGTGTGGCCGGAACCTGGAAGGATCTTACCGACTCRGTAAACKCCATGGCCGGCAACCTGACGGCCCAGGTCCGTAACATCGCTGAAGTGACTACGGCTGTGGCGGGCGGAGATCTCTCGCGCAAGATCACAGTGGACGTGAAGGGCGAGATCCTCGAGCTGAAGAACACCATCAACACGATGGTGGATCAGCTCAACGCCTTCGCCGGCGAAGTAACACGTGTTGCCCGCGAAGTGGGTACAGAAGGTAAGCTGGGCGGACAGGCGGCTGTGCCTGGTGTTGCCGGAACCTGGAAGGACCTTACCGACAACGTAAACTTCATGGCCTCGAACCTTACGGGCCAGGTCCGTAACATCGCCGAAGTTGCTACTGCCGTGGCCCGTGGCGACCTCTCCCGCAAGATCACGGTAGACGTACGCGGTGAGATTCTGCAGTTGAAAGAAACGCTGAACACCATGGTGGATCAGCTCCGCTCCTTCGCTTCCGAAGTGACGCGTGTCGCCCGCGAAGTAGGTACGGACGGCAAGCTGGGCGGACAGGCCGAGGTGCCTGGTGTGGCCGGAACGTGGAAGGATCTTACCGACTCGGTAAACTCCATGGCCTCCAACTTGACGGGCCAGGTGCGTAACATCGCCGAAGTATCAACAGCCATCGCGAACGGCGACTTGTCGAAGAAGATTACGGTGGACGTGCGCGGCGAGATCTTGCTGCTGAAAGAGACCATCAACACGATGGTGGATCAGCTCAACGCCTTCGCCGGTGAAGTAACGCGTGTGGCCCGCGAAGTCGGTACCGAAGGCCGTCTTGGCGGCCAGGCCAATGTGCCCGGTGTTGCGGGAACGTGGAAGGATCTTACTGACTCAGTGAACTCCATGGCCGGTAATCTTACCGGCCAGGTGCGTAACATCGCCGAAGTGACGACGGCCGTCGCTCGTGGCGACCTCTCACGCAAGATCACGGTAGACGTGAAGGGCGAAATCCTCGAGCTGAAGAACACCATCAACACGATGGTGGATCAGCTCAACGCCTTTGCTGCCGAAGTTACGCGTGTGGCGCGTGAAGTGGGTACGGACGGTAAGCTTGGCGGTCAGGCTGAGGTGCCTGGTGTCGCCGGAACGTGGAAAGATCTTACCGACAACGTCAACTTCATGGCCTCGAACCTTACGGGTCAGGTGCGTAACATCGCCGAAGTGGCGACAGCCATTGCGACGGGCGACCTCTCGAAGAAGATCACCGTAGACGTACGCGGCGAAATTCTGCAGCTCAAAGAAACGCTGAACACCATGGTCGAGCAGCTCCGCTCGTTCGCTGCCGAAGTTACGCGTGTTGCGCGTGAGGTCGGTACCGAAGGCCGTCTTGGCGGTCAGGCGAACGTGCCCGGTGTTGCCGGTACCTGGAAGGATCTTACGGACTCGGTCAACGCCATGGCCGGTAATCTTACCGGTCAGGTGCGTAATATCGCCGAAGTGACGACGGCCGTCGCCCGCGGCGACCTCTCCCGCAAGATCACGGTGGATGTGAAGGGCGAAATCCTCGAGCTGAAGAACACCATCAACACCATGGTGGATCAGCTCAACGCCTTCGCCGGCGAAGTAACGCGTGTGGCGCGTGAAGTCGGTACCGACGGTAAGCTGGGCGGCCAGGCCGAGGTGCAGGGTGTCGCCGGTACGTGGAAAGACCTTACCGACAACGTCAACGTCATGGCCTACAACCTCACCGAACAGGTGCGCGGCATTGTGAAGGTAGTGACGGCCGTCGCCAACGGTGACCTGACGCAGAAGCTGACGGTAAACGCCAAGGGCGAAGTGGCCGCGCTGGCCGAGACCATCAACAACATGACCGGCACACTGGCCATCTTTGCCGACCAGGTGACCACGGTCGCGCGTGAAGTCGGTGTAGAAGGCCGTCTCGGTGGACAGGCGAATGTGCCCGGAGCTTCCGGAACGTGGAAAGATCTCACCGGCAATGTGAACCTGCTGGCCGACAACCTGACCAACCAGGTGCGTGCTATCGCAGAGGTTGCCACCGCCGTGACCAAAGGTGACCTTACCCGGTCGATTCAGGTGGAGGCGCGTGGTGAGGTGGCCGAGCTGAAGGACAACATCAACACGATGATTGATAACCTTCGTCTCACCACCGACCGTAACAACGAACAGGACTGGCTGAAGACGAACCTTGCCCGCTTTACCGGCATGCTTCAGGGCCAGCGCGATCTGGCAACCGTGGGCCGCTTGCTGCTCTCTGAGCTGGTTCCGCTGGTGGCCGCGCAGCAGGGACTCATCTATCAGATGGATGAGGAAGATGCGCGGACGATGGTGCTGCTCTCGGCCTACTCCGGCACGCCGGAAGCACATCAGGAACGCATCCTTCTTGGCGAGGGACTCATTGGGCAGTGCGCGCTCGAGAAGCGCCGTCTGCTGATTCACGATCTTCCACCGGGAACGTTGCCGATCCGCTCCGGACTGTTTGAAGCCGTACCGCGCAATGTCATCGTTCTTCCGGTGCTCTTTGAAGGCCGTGTGAAGGCCGTCATCGAGCTCGGCACGCTGCACTATTTCACTGCTTCGCACATGGCCTTCCTCGAACAGCTCACCGCCAGCATCGGTATCGTGCTGAACAGTATCGAGGCGACCATGCAGACAGAAGGTCTGTTGAAACAGTCGCAGCAGCTTGCAACCGAGCTGCAGACGCAGCAGACCGAGTTGCAGACTACGAATGAGCAGCTCGCGCAGAAGGCACAACAGCTTGCCGAACAGAATGCGGAAGTGGAACGCAAGAACCAGGAGATCGAGCAGGCTCGCCGCGCTTTGGAAGACAAGGCCAAGGAGCTGGCGCTTACTTCGAAGTACAAGTCAGAGTTCCTGGCAAACATGTCGCACGAGCTGCGCACGCCGCTGAACAGTATTCTGGTCCTCGGCCAGCAATTGACCGACAACCCGGACGGCAATCTCACACCGAAGCAGGTGGAGTTTGCACGGACGATTCACGGCGCCGGAACGGATCTGCTGAACCTGATCAGCGATATCCTCGACCTCTCGAAGATCGAGTCCGGAACGGTCTCCGTCGAAGCCGAAGAGCTCTTCTTTGGCACCTTGCTCGAAGCCCTCGCTCGGCCCTTCCGACATGAAGCGGAGAACCGTCGACTCAGCTTCGAGATCGACGCTGATTCCCGTCTGCCGCGCAGCCTGGTTACCGACTCCAAGCGCCTGCAGCAGGTGTTGAAGAACCTGCTCTCCAATGCGKTSAAGTTCACGGAGAAGGGAAGCGTGAAGCTCAAGGTCTCCCCGGTTGCCTCGGGATGGAGCGACGGACATCCCATCCTGAACGGCGCCGGCAACGTCATCGCCTTTGAGGTGACCGACACCGGTATCGGTATTCCGCAGGAGAAGCAACGTATTATCTTCGAGGCCTTCCAGCAGGCGGATGCCGGCACCAGCCGTAAGTACGGCGGCACCGGACTCGGCCTGGCCATCAGCCGTGAGCTCGCAAGCCTGCTCGGCGGCGAGATTCAGCTTCGCAGCATCCCCCGTGAGGGCAGCACCTTCACCCTCTATATCCCGCAGACCTATGTCGGGCCGACGGCGACTGTTGTCTCTTATCCTGAGCGCACGCCGGCTACCCACTACGCCATCAATCTCACTCTTCCCGCCGCGGCCGCGGAGCAGATTGTCGATCGCGTGGAAGACGACCGCGGGAACGTCGAGCCAGGCGATCCCACGCTGCTTATCGTGGAGGACGACCCCCACTTTGCCCGTATCCTCTGCGATATGGCGCGCGATAAGGGCTTCAAGGTGCTGGTGGCAATGCGCGGATCAGAGGCCCTGGCCTTCGCCCGCGAGTTTCGTCCCACCGCTGTCTCTCTCGACGTCTTCCTCCCCGATATGCTGGGCTGGGCCGTCCTGAATCATCTGAAGCAGGACCCACTCACCCGTCACATTCCTGTCCAGATGCTTACCCAGGACGAGGACTGGCACCATGGCCTTTCGCGTGGCGCATTTTCCTATGTCACCAAGCCCACGACCGCCGAAGGTCTGGCGCATGCCATCGCACGTATCAAGGAGTTTTCGACGCCCCGCAGGAAGAAGCTGCTGATCGTCGAAGACAACCCGGCTGAGCAGACCAGCATCTGTGCACTGCTGGGGCACGACGACATCGATGTGGAGATCACCGACAGTGGAGCCTCCGCCCTTGCCGCTCTCGAACGGGACAACTTCGATTGCGTTGTCCTTGACCTTCGCCTTCCGGATATGACCGGTTTCGAGGTCCTTGAAAAGATCCATGAGATCGAGAGACTGCACGAGCTTCCCGTCGTGGTCTTCACCGGAAAGGATTTGTCTCCAGAAGAGGATGCCCGCCTGCATACGCTCGCCCGCAGCGTTGTTGTGAAAGACGTCGAGTCTCCCGAGCGCCTTCTGGACGAGACCGCCCTTTTCCTGCATCGTGTCGTCAGCGATCTGCCGGTGGAGAAGCAGCGGATGCTCGACCGCCTGCATCAGTCCGATGAGGCGCTGGTCGGGACTAAGGTGCTGGTGGTGGATGACGATGTCCGGAATATCTTCGCGCTCAGCAGCGTGCTCGAACGGCGCGGGATGGTGGTGCTTACCGCCGGAACCGGGCGTGAAGCTATCGAAACACTCGCAAAAACACCTGATATATCCATCGTGCTGATGGATATCATGATGCCGGAGATGGATGGTTATGAGACCATGCAGGTGATCCGGCAGAATCCTGAGTTTCACCGGCTGCCCATCATCGCTTTGACCGCCAAGGCTATGAAGGGAGATCGCGAGAAGTGCCTCGAAGCCGGAGCTTCTGATTACATGGCAAAGCCGGTTAATACGGACCAGCTGCTTTCCGGACTAAGAACGTGGCTTCATCGCTGATATGAACGTGGCAGCTCAAATCGACGCTCCAAAAACTATCCCGGACGTACCGCTTCCGGCAGAGGGCCAAGTGCAGGTTCAGCCGCAGACAGGAAAGACCCCGGTCACCATTCTGATGGTGGACGACCAGCCCGGAAAGCTGCTCAGCTATGAGGTCATCCTGCGCGATCTGGGGGAGGCGCTGGTCAAAGCGACGTCTGCGCGCGAAGCCCTGGACTGCCTTCTGAAGCTCGACGTGGCCGTGGTTCTTCTGGACGTCAGCATGCCAGAGATGGACGGCTTCGAATTGGCCGATATGATGCGGCAGCATCCGCGGTTCCAGATGACGCCCATCATCTTCGTCTCCGCCGTACACCTTACTGATGTCGATCGCATTCGCGCCTACCAGAGCGGTGCTGTGGACTACATCTCGGTGCCGGTGGTGCCAGATGTTCTGCGGGCAAAGGTCAGTGTCTTCGCCGAGCTGCACCGCACCACGCGCCAACTGCAGCAGTTGAACCGCGAGCTGGAGGCTCGCGTTGCCGAACGCAGCGAGGCACTACGTTCACTCAATGCGCAGCTACAGGAACGCGTCGCCGAGCTGGAATCTATCATGAAGGTTCTGCCGGTCGGTGTTGCCGTAGCCCAGAGCCCCGAGGGCGACGAAATCACCACCAACGCGGCCCTGCGTGAGATTCTCAGTCTGGATAGCGCCGACAAGCCGATCGATCAGGCCTTCGCAACCGCGGGCTATACCGCCTACCAGCATGGAAGGCAATTGGATGCAGAGGAGATGCCGGTGCAGACCTCGTTGCGCACCATGCAGCCCACCGGACTCACGGAGCTGGAGCTTCGCCGCAATGGTGGCCTCGCGAAATCACTTCTGGCGAGCGCGTCTCCGCTTTTCGATGAAGCCGGGCAGGTTCGCGGCGCTGTCGGCGCATTCTTCGATATCACCGAGCAGAAACGCATGGAAGAGACACTCCGGGAACGCGCGGAACTGCTGGAGCTGGCCTCCGAGGCCATTATGGTGCGCGACTGGTGGGGTAGCATCCATTTCTGGAATGCGGGCGCTGAAGCTCTCTATGGCTGGAGCCGTGAGGAAGCCATCGGACAGAACGCACATGCCCTTCTTGCTACCAGGTGGCCCGTCAGTCTTGAAAACATGCGGGAGGCGCTCCGGGTGCACAGCCGATGGGATGGCGATCTGGTGCACCGCTGTAAGGATGGCCGTGAAGTCGTCGTCGCCAGTCGTCAGGCGCTGACGATGAGCGGTGGAATGGTGCTCGAGATTAATCGCGATATCACCGCACAACTCCAGGCGGAAGAGGCGTTGCGGCGCAACGATCGTTTGGCAGCCATGGGCAAACTCGCAGGTATCGTGGCTCACGAGATCAATAATCCTCTCGCTGCGATTACGAATGCCTTCTTCCTGCTGCAGAACCATCCTTCGCTTGATCAGGAGGCACGCTACTATGCCCAACTCGCCGAGCAGGAACTGGCGCGTGTCTCGCACATCACCAAGCAGACGCTCAGCTTCTACCGCGAGTCACAGATCGCCGTGCCGTTACAGCTTAGTGATCTGCTGAAAGACGTTCTCGAGTTGCAGCACGCCAACCTGGTCTCGAATAACATCCGGCTGGAGACGCAGTACAAGGTTGCGGGTGAGGTGCACGGCTTCCCAGGAGAGCTCAAGCAGGTGTTCATGAACTTGATTGCCAACGCAATCCAGGCGATGCCCCAGGGAGGGCGTCTCCGCATCCGGGTGAGGAATGCCATCCGCCGCGGCGAATACCTGCCGGGAATCGTGGTCAGCATTACGGATAGCGGTTGTGGCATACGACCGGAAGATGCACGGCGTCTCTTCGAACCCTTCTACACCACCAAATCAACCAAGGGCACCGGTCTCGGCCTGTGGATCAGCCGCGGCATCGTCGAAAAACATGATGGCGCGCTTACCTTCCGAAGCCACTTCGGAGCCAAGGGAACGGCCACCTGTTTCCAGATCTTCCTCTCAACACACAAGACGTCCTGATGTTCGTGATGTGAGGGCAGAGCTAGAGCATTTCTCCCGTTCCTAGGTATCCCGAAAGGGCGTGCAGTGGCGTTTTCATTTGCGGAAAACGCCCATAGAGTTTTCATTTGCGGAAAACGCCCATAGA
>NZ_JBFRCY010000144.1:0-7455 GCF_052113305.1 Terriglobus sp. YAF25 | reverse complement strand
GACCTGAAGACCTGCGAGCGATGCGTTTGCCAGACCGAAGAGCTTCAGCCCGAAGAGATAGCGACCTGTCTGCGGGCTGCGAGTTAGATATCCAAGGCGTTCCAGCGTGAGCAGCAGGCAGTGAAGGGAACTCTTGGGATGTCCGGACATCTCCACCATCTGTGACAGTGTGAGGCCGTTCTTGGAATGAGCGAGAATCTCAAGCAGGTGTAGCGCGCGCTCAACGGAGGGAACCGAGGGGGTTCGATTAGCACCACTCATAGACGCTCTCTCTCGAAGGAAATGTTGCTGGCGTTTGCCAAACTTTAGCATGGTCCAGCGTGATAGCCTGGCCAATTTTACCTCCCTTGTCCATTAGGCTGGACAGAGGGATGCGCATAAATTGTCCTTTGAAAATCAGGGAAATTCCATGCGGAGTACGGGACGGATGCTCATAGCTGGCTGTGRTGCCGATCTCTGCGGGATCAAAGACGACTAGGTCGGAGAAGTTGCCGGGTACGACCGCCCCACGCCCTCTGAGGCCTAAGCGCTCTGCGGGAGCATGGGTGATCTTTCGGACAGCTTCAGACAGCGATAACCACTGTTTCTCACGGACATAGTCGCCAAGGAAGAGCGGGAAGGCTCCAGCCAGGCGGGGATGCGGCTTGCCGGAGACGTAGAAGCCGTCGGTAATGATGGAACTGAGTGGATGTGTCAGCATCTCCCGGAGATTCTGTTCACTCTGATTGAATGCCAGAATGTTGACCCGGCACTCCTCTTCCAGCAGCACGTTCAGGAGTGCCACCGGAGCCGGGATATCGCGCTCATTCGCAATGTCGGCCAGGCTTTGACCGACCAATCGCTGGTTATCGGTGCTATGCAGTGAGGAGATGTAGATGTCGCTCCACGCCTGCGCGGTCTCGTCTTCGAGATAGGCAATCAGCTCCCTGCGGGATGAGTCAGAAGCCAGGAGCGCGAGGAGCGCCGGTGTTCCCTGGGCAACGACAGACTGGGGAAGGAGCTGCGTCATCACCGTGCTTCCAGCGAGATAGGGATAGCAGTCGAAGGCAACATCAATGCCCTCGGCGCGAGCAGCTTCAATCAGTTGCAGCGCTATTGTCTGCTTGTGCCAGTTCGCCCGTCCGACCGCCTGTAGATGCGAGAGTTGCAGCCGGCAGCCGGTGCGGCGGGCCAGTTCCAGTTGCTCTTCAATTGCCTCCAGCAGCGTCCATGAATAGCTGCGCATATGGCTGGTGTAAAGCTTGCCGTGATGCGCAACGATGCGGCATAGCGCTTCGAGTTCCTCAAATGGAGCCTCAGATCCGGGGGAATACATCAACCCACTGGATAGTCCGACAGCACCTTGATGGAGTGCCTCATCAAGCAGGCGCTCCATCTGGGAAAGTCGGTTGAGGGAGGGCTTACCGGCGTCTGCGCCGTATACAGCTGTCCGCAGCGCCCCATGGCCGACGAGTGACTCGATGTGTACCAGAGGCGAGTGTGCGCGAGTCTCCTGAAGATAGCTGGCAGCGTGCGGCCAGCTCTTCCGGCCATAGAGAATCCCGGCATTCTGCTCGACCAGGAGATCGCAGTTCGGACCGCAGGGGTAGGGAGAAAAACCACAGTTGCCAACGACCTCGGCCGTCACACCCTGATCCATCTTTTCGCGTGGGCTCTGCTGCACCATGAGATCGGAATGGCTGTGCAGGTCGATGAAGCCAGGTGCTACTGCCAGCCCGTGCAGGTCGATAAAAGGAATGCCGGAGGGTTGCGATGGACAGATCTGTTCGATCCGTCCATCGCGCAGCAGCAGGCCGCCCGAATAGGGGTCGGCCCCGGTGCCGTCCACGATAGTGGCATTGGCTAGAAATAGCATGATTGTCAGTGCTTGAGGCCAGAGTATAGCAACGCCGAGAGAGCGATGTATCTAGCATGTGGGTCTGTCGTCCATGGATATGGACGGCTGATTGATATGGCATTTCGACAGAAACGGTGAACCGATAGGCTGAAGAGCGACGAGGGGGGAGGTCTGTCATGGTGGTTGACTGTCATACGCATCTGTGGAACGCCGAAGACTGGAGCGAGGAGATGGTGCGCGAGGCATCCATCGCACGGGGCGCGCCGGTCCAGATTGAAATCAGTGAAGAAGAGCACTGGGAGGCGATGAGGCCGGTTGACCGCGCTATCGTCTTCGGGTTCCATTCCCGTCATCTCGGCCTTGTTGTTCCAAATGACCGCATTCRTGCCTACGTCGAAAAGTATCCGGAGAAGCTGATTGGCTTTGCGTGTCTGGACCCACATGAGCCCGACTATCTGGAAGAGATGGAGAAGGTATTCCAACAGGATGGATTTGCAGGGTTGAAGCTGGCGCCCATCTACCAGAACTTTCATCCGATGGATGAGCGGATGCAACCCGTATACGCGTTTTGCGAGAAACACGGTATTCCTGTCCTGGTGCACCAGGGCACGACCTTTCCCCGACGTGCTCCACTGAAATATGCGTTGCCCATCCAACTAGAGGATGTCGCGTTGCAGTATCCAGACCTGAAGATGGTGATCGCGCATATGGGGCATCCTTGGGTTGAGGATGCGGTGGTGCTGATTCGTAAGCAGCCAAACGTCTATGCGGACATCTCGGCGCTGTATTACCGCCCCTGGCAGTACTACAACGCTCTGATGCTGGCTCAGGAGTATGGAACGGGGCATAAGTTGCTTCTGGGATCTGACTATCCCTTTACGACTCCAGCCGATACCATCGCTGCTCTGCGTAACGTGAACCACATCACAGGGAATTCCGGCCTGCCGCGCATCAAGGAAGAATTGATTGAGGGGCTGATCGAGCGTGATGTCCTGAAGTGCCTGGGAATCGGTTAGTCATTGGAATTGGAGCTGCCTTCTGTTCAGCCTATTGAACAGAGGGCAGCTCCGTTGCATGAACCAATAGGCAAGTCGGGTGGCTTCCGGTAGAGTGCCTGCATGTCCACTTCTTTCACGCGACGACAGCTTCTTAAGACCCTGCCTGCAGCCGCGGTAGCCGCCTCTCCTCTTGTCTCACCGGGGCAACAGGCGAACAACGGGAAACCGAATCCCCAGGATCCCAATCTCGTAAAGCATCTGCAGATCCCGAAGGCCGAGAGACCGACGAAGGAGATTCGTGCGATCTGGATCCATCCGGAGACGACATTTGCCGCGGACGAGAAGACAGGACGGCAGCAGGTTCAGGAGACAGTGCAGCGCTATGCACGCGCCGGCTTCAATCTGATTCTCCCATGGACGGTGAGCGGTTACCTGACTGCCCTCGACCATCCGGCTTACCAGAAGACGCACCCGACCGCAGCCTGGAACTCGCTTGGTCTGCTGATTGAAGAGTCGTCGAAGGAAGGGATCGATGTCGACATGTGGTACAGCTTTACCGACTACCGCCAAGTAGACTCTCCGGAGTTTGATCCGGCCGTTGGTGGGAACCTGACATGGGCTGCGAAAAGAATCGAGGAGGTCGTTCCCAATCCGGCCACCGGTAAAGTCGAGAATCCCAGCGTCGACAACGTCTGTCCTCAGCACTACGAGGCGCGGGCGTGGATGTTACACCAGGTGGAGAGCGTATTGCAGCGTTATCCAAAGCTGCATGGCCTGCATATCGAGGAGCCGGGATATCGCCAGCGTGGCTACTGTCTATGCGACCTTTGTCAGTCTCTCTTCCAGCAGATGCAGGGCAAAAAGCTAACGGAGAATCTCGATACTGCTCCAGCGGAAGATCTCAGGACGATTGGCACCAGCGCCTTCATGGCAGAACTGCGGGAGGGGCTGAAAAAGAATCACCCGAAGCTGGTTCTATCGGTCAACGGCGGACCGGACTGGCGGCATGACCGCTTGCGTGGACGTGACTGGGGACGCTGGGCTCAGGCCGGCTGGCTGCGGTACTACGCGTCGCAGGTGTACGTCTCCGACACGGCAAGCTTCCGGGAGCAGCTCGGCGTGACGATGAACGATATCTCCCGGGAGTGCCAGGTGGTTGCGGGCATATCGATCAACTGGAGCGAAGGAAAAAACACGCTGCAGGAGGTGATCCGTCAGATCGAGGCATCGCGTGAACTTGGCGCCGCCGGTGTGGCGCTCTTCCATGGCAAGGCGTTCAGCGACGAAGATCTGCGCGCAATCAAAGCAGGCCCGTTCCAGCGTCCCGCCTAACAGATCGATGCCGATCCGTAGCTCGGAAGCCCTCGTTTAACGCTTGGAGAGAACGTCTTCGAGCGTGGGACGAGGGCCGCCTTCTTTGAAGTTGCGGCGAAGTGTCCAGAGGGACGCCTGAAGATGCCGCCAGAATTCCAACTCCGCATCCCAGCGGGCCTCTGCCGTGGCCAGCCGATAGGGTTTGTATTGTTGCAGCCACAACTCCCGGTAGCGCAGTTTGAGGTCACCGCACTCGTCCATCAGATCGCCAATACGGCTGTGGTTGCGCGCGGCGGTCTCGCGCGACAGCAGGAACTGGATGTCCTCTGTGGATGGGTGCTCGGGGAGGGCCTGGAAGTTCTTCTCAATCTCGATCGCATAAAGGAACTTCATACTTACGAAGTCGAGGACGCGACTGGCGAAGAGCAGCTCGCTCAACTCACCACCCTGTTCGAGTACTGGCGTATCTCCAATTGCCGCCTGTAGCGTTTCCCGTGCGGTTTCAGCGGCGAGACGGCTCTCTTCCAGTTCTTTGGCGTGTGTCTTAATATCCGCCAGAGTATGAGGCTCAAAAGGATCGTCCCAGAGGCGGAAGCTGGTTTCACGGCCAATGGCACTTCGAAGGAGGGTTTGTGCCTTCGCCAGATTTTGCAATGCTTTGGAGACCGGCATCGCAAGTTTCTCACCATAACGGACGTGGGCGTACTCATCGAAGAAGTGATCGCGTGCTATCGGTTGGGCCTGCCATGCAGCGGCGGCACCGTAGGCGACGCCGGCTTCCGCTTGCCGGTGCAGCGCCTGTGCCGAGTCAGACCATTGCGTATTGACCATGCCGAAGGCTCGCGCGCCACGGGCAGCGGCGAGGAAGCCGTCAATGTTCGTAAAGGTGCTGTCGAAGTCAGGCGTTACTGTATCCCAATCTGAGATGCCGGTTGCAACCAGAATGGGCACATGGTTTTGCGCGAAGAGTGTGAGGAGGCCGTCGTAGCTCGGCCGTGCGTCATAGAACCACGGAACGGCGATGGCGGTCTTAGGAAGGTTTGCTGCGAGTCCAGGATACTTGTTGAAGATATATGCGCCTTCGTCGATGTCGGCCCAGAAGAGCGGACGCTTGTGTTGCTGTACGGAGAGCTCTGCCATCCGTTGCAGCAGATGAAGCCACAGCTCATCCGGAGATTGGCTGGAGGCACGAGTGCCGGCGCGGCCAAGCTCGAAGGGTTCATCGAAACCGATATGGATCCATGGGCTGGGGAAGAGCTCAGCGTATTGATGAAGCCAATCTTCGAGGATGCGAAGCACTTTCGCCTCGGCAGGGTTGGCTTCGCCACCATGAGGAAGTGCCGCGAGGGAGGAGTACTTTTCCTCCCGAAAGAGATCGTGAAGGTGACCGTAGAGCTCGACACATGGGACGACGTCGATATGCCGCTCACGTGCGTAGGCGACGATATCCTGGATATTCGTTCGAGTGTAGTTCGACTCCCGATGGAGCAGAGGGTAGCCGTTGAGATCAATATTGGTCTCAACGTAGAGGTAGTACTGATTCACCTTCCACTGCGCAAGCAGGTCTAGCTGGCGTTTGATCTCCGCTACCGTTGGCGCGCCTCCGTGCGCGGTGTCATACATGAAGCCCCGATAGGGAAGTGCCGGCTCGTCGGTTACGTCGACAAAGGGCAATGTGCGATGGGACGAAGCTCCCTCGAAGAGTTGCGAGAAGGTTTGCGCCGCGTAATAGAGCCCGACAGATGAGTTGCCGTGCAGTTTGACGCCTGCGCGATCGACGACAATGCGATAGCCTTCGCGGGCGGTGTGCGTTTGCTCATCGCTGGGCCCCGGAAGGGAATTCTGTGCAGCGTCATCCTCCAAAACGACGGGGATGGATGCCGTGCCTGGTCCCTGGCATTGCTGCCTGAGGGTGGTCTCAAGTGTCTTGAGGGTGAAGACGTCTTCACGGGAGTAATTCGCCGAGCGGAGCTTCAGACTGCATGCGGCGTATGAACCTTTGGCATAACTCACCTTTTGGGGACGTGGGAGCAGCGGGGAATGAGTCGGCTGAGCCAGGCAGGAGGATGCCAGCAGCGGTAGGGAAAGACAAAGGCTCCAGTGGGTTCGYCGAATTGCCATGAAAACAATCCTTTAGAGATCAGAAGATGCTTTGAAGCATATTACGGATCTCTGTTCGATACTGGTGGGCCGTCGGGGGATTACCGGCCATGCCAAGCGGGCTGTCCATGCGGTTGGACGAACGGGCTTGATGGCGCCACTTTTGCTTTTGCATTGACGACGGAATGCGCGAGATTGGCTTATCGATTCTGCTCCAGCATTACATGTCCCCGATAGCCGATCTCTGCCAGATAGCAGCGAAGCTCCATGGGGCACGGCCTTACGTCTCGCTTTACCAAATAAAAGAGGGGATGTCTTATGAAACGTGTTTTGCTTGCCAGCTTACTAGTCTGTTTGCCCGTCGTGGGAACTTCGTTCTGTAGCCGAGATGCGCTCGCGCAGACGGTAACCGGGACGCTCGTGGGAACGGTGACCGATAGTTCGGGAGCCGCCGTTGCCGGCGCAAAAGTAATCGCCTTCGATACGAAAACGAATCAGAGTGTGACTGCCATGACGGCGAGTGATGGCAGCTATCGCATTCCCAACCTGGATCCAGACGACTACCGCGTCGACGTAAGCGCGGCGGGCTTTCAGCAGATCTCTATCGCACATACCCAGCTTCTTCTGAACGCGACGCTTCGCAACGACATTCAACTCAAAGTGGGCGATACCTCAGAGAAGGTGGAGGTTGAGGCTACCGCGGGAGTGATCTCGACCGAAAGCTCCTCGATCTCATCCATCATCGACGTTAAGGCCGCGGAACGGCTTCCTTTGAATGGAAGAACGATCGATCGTCTGATTATCTTTACGGCCGGCATGACCTCCGACAGCGCTTCCTCTCCGAATCTTTCGGGTAGCCTGCGCTGGGGTGGCTCCTACTACACGGTGGACGGCGGCAACTTCAACGATCTGGGGAACGGCGCCGGGGCATATTCCTACGCAACGAACCTGTCTTCCATGCCTTCCACGGAGGTTGTTCAGGAGATGAAGATCGAGAGCAACCTGGCGAAGGCCGAGTTCGAGGGGTCGTCCAGTATCTCGATTATGACGAAGTCTGGCACCAATGCATTTCACGGAGAGCTGTACGAGCTGAACCGTAACCGCGCTTATGCAGCCCGCGACTATTTTGCCCGCGCAGGTACCACGGTGAAGCCGCAATTGAACCGCAATGAGTTCGGCGGAACCATCGGTGGACCTATCTGGAAA
>NZ_JBFRCY010000143.1:0-7952 GCF_052113305.1 Terriglobus sp. YAF25 | reverse complement strand
GTCATGCGGTCATGAATCGGGGCCATCAGCTCGTTTGGCTCCCCGGTCAGAACAGCGAACGTCTTTTCCCAATGATCCGTCTTCGGATTCTTCCAGAGCTTCCAAACGGCGGCCATACCGAACGGATGCTGACCGGGAATCGTGAACTCATACTTTGGTTTCTTCTTACCTTTCTCGGCTTCCTTCCATTCGTAGATGGCATCGCCAGGCAGAATGCACCGTCCCGTGAAAAAAGCGTCTTTCCAGAACTTCGACCGCTCGATGCCTTCTGATCGTGCATTGAAGAGCAAGCGGTCGGGCAGCTTGAACGCCCAGCGCATGAGCTCGATCTGTCGTTCGCCATCGTCGTTGGTGTAGATGACAGGCTGCATGGACTGGGGGCGCAGGTCGTCTCCTTCATCGAAAACGCTCTCGTCCAATCCTGCGTTGACATGAAATGYCGTCGCAATACGCTGCTTGTCTGATCCTCGTTTGAACCGTCCGCACATGCTGTAGTAAAGATCGCGCCCACGATAGAAACCGATGACGAGTGAATCGAAGCCGTGTGTACCAGGGACGTAGCCGCCAATCACAAACTCCTGCCCAAGATTGACACGATGTTTCGACCACAGGCCGGTCCGCAGACCTGGTTGGTAAATGCTGTCAGTGCGCTTGGCTACGATCCCTTCCAATCCGTGAGAGCGAACGAACTTCAACATCTCAGTAGCGGTTTGGTCGGATACTTCCGAGAGCGCCACATGATCGGCAGGTGTGATGACGGAGCGCAGGATATTGCGCCGCTCGGCAAGCGGCAGCATCGTTAGGTGACGATCCCGAAGCACCAGAATGTCGAAGGCGTAGTAGATGATGTGCTCTTCGGCGGAGCGGAAGTTCTGAAGCATATTGAAGTTCGGCTTTCCGTCCGGGCCGAGGGCGACCAGCTCACCGTCAATCACGGTGCCTTGCGGAACCCGATGGAGCGCTGATGCGATATACGGAAACTTGGCATTCAAGACGTTCTCACGGCGCGAATACAAGGTCGTCTCGGTCCCGGCACGGACGACCTCCAGACGATAGCCGTCTAGCTTCAGTTGATACGTCCATTCCGGCCCCTCTGGGACAGTGGAGACCGGCAGGCATTCCATCGCTTCGATGAAAGCGACCATCCGCGCTCGCGATGGTGGTTTTTTGACCATTCCGACTCCCTCAAAGGTAAGTACAACCTCGCGTTCGCGAAGGCTTTCTTATCGTCAGATGCTTTCTCTCCTGAGAGATAGCCGGAGGTTGAAATGGCAGATGACAAGAACAATCGTGGTCCGGCAGACCGGGCCAGAGTCAATATCCACGAGGCGTACGAAGTGGAGTATTGGAGCAAGGAATTCGGTGTGACACCGGCTAAGCTCCGGGAATTGGTCGGCAAGCATGGAGTCATGGCTGCGGACGCTCGGCAAGTAAAACGGTGTGGGCCTAGGCCCACACCCAAGAAAGTTTCTCCTTCTAATTGTTGTACTTAGCTTCTGATTGCCACGCTTTTAGTGCAAGCGGCGCTTGACTGGCACCACTCTAGATAGGCGAAGATATGGCGAAGACGCTATGACTTCGTCCTCCAGTCTTCGGGTACAGATCGAAAGCGCCCTGGCGCACAAGATGCCATCGGCTCTGACTCCGCGTGCGCGTGTCGTCCGTCCTACGACACCCACCGGAATTCAGGCGGTAGATGCGCTTCTGGAGGGCGGTCTGCCGGTCGGCGCCCTGACGGAGATCGTTGGGCCGGAGAGTTCCGGGCGAACATCGCTTGCTCTCTCTTCTGTCGCGAAGCTCACGGCAGGGGGCAAGGTCTGTGCCTGGGTCGATGTCGGCGACATGCTCAAGCCGGAGTGCGCGGCGGCTGCGGGGATCGCTTTGCCGTATCTGCTTTGGGTGCGTTGCGGCATCTTCCGCGAAAGTGTCCACACGGCGCCGGTTCGTTTTGAACTGCCGCAAAGTTGTTTGGTGCGTCCTGAGCCGATCAAGGGTCTGCATGGTGGAGGGTGTGGTACACATCCCCGCCAAGAATCGAAGAGCGTAGCTCGGGCGCTCGAAGGATTTTTCGGAACGGAGAGGCCGAATAAAGATCCCGTTGCTAGCGCACCTTCAAAAGCATTTGGCCATACGGTACGACCGGCACAAGACGCTCGATCTGCCGCGCCCCTTTCGCCATGGGCGCGTATTGAACAGGCGTTGAAGGTGACCGACCTGTTGTTGCAGGGCGGCGGCTTCAGTGCAGTGGTGCTGGATATGGCAAGCCTGCCCGCGAAGTACACCAGCCGGATTCCTCTGGCGCATTGGTTCCGCTATCGTGCTGCGGCGGAACACTCACGTTCCAGTGTCCTTTTGCTTTCGCAGCACGCCTGCGCGAACAGTAGCGCAGGACTAGTGCTTCACCTCGACGGATGCAGTGAATCATCGCAACGGAAAACGGTGCTGACCGCAGGCACACATCGGCTACAGGTTCATCGCCAGCGCTTCATGCAGGAAAGCAATGTCATTCCTATGAAGAAGCCGGTAACGAAGATTACGACGGCAGAGTGGGAGACACATGCAGCGTGGGCGGGACGCCGATGAAAGCGCCTGAACTCTACGCCGCGCTCTATGTAAGAGAGTTTCCAGCACAGGCAGCCTTGCGCCTGCGGCCTGCACTGCGAGAACAACCCTGCGCGGTTCTGGACGGCATTCCACCAAGTGAGTTTGTGTGCGCGATGAACACCAAGGCGCGGGCTCGCGGCGTGCGGCATGGCATGACGCGCGTGGAAGTGGAGACCATCTCATCGGTCATTGCGCTGGCACGAACGCCACAGGAGGAAGCACACGCGCAGACGATCGTGCAGGAAGTGGCCGGAGGCTTCACGCCGCGTATCGAAACACGTACCTTCGAACGTGCCTTTCTGTGCGTCCTCGACATCAGTGGAACGGAGTCACTGTTTGGACCCCCCCGACAACTTGCGCAAGAACTCCTGAAACGAATCCGTTCGCTAGGCATGGCGGCCACGATTGCTGTGAGTGGGAACTTCCATGCGGCGTGGTGCATGGCGCGAGGCATGTCAACAAAAGCTGCAATCACTGTCCTCCCGCAAGAGAAAGAACGGGACGCACTCGCACCGCTACCCCTCGCCGTGCTCGAACTGAACGAAGCGCAGATGTCTACGCTTTCGTCGTGGGGTATTAGCACGCTGGGCAAACTCGCAACGCTTCCTGAAAAGAGCTTGATCGCACGATTGGGTCAAGAAGGAAAACGCCTGCACCAGTTGGCCGCTGGCGAGCTTCCACACTTGTTTCAACCGGGGGAAACACCGTTCACCCTGCGCGAAGAGATGGAGTTGGACAATCCCATCGAACTGCTCGATGGCCTGCTCTTTCTGTTGAATCTCATGCTGGAGCAGATAATCCGCCGCGCTAGTGATCGCATCCTCGCGCTGGCATCGGTCTCTGTTTCTCTCGCACTTGAAGGTGGAGCGACGCACACACGCACCGTGTCTCCGCCCTCACCCACCAATGAACGGTCTCTCTGGCTGAAGTTGTTGCAGATGGAACTTGAGGTGCATCCGCCGCAAGCCGCTATCCTGCATGTCGTGCTTCAGGCGGAGTCTGGACATATCAGTAAGGTCCAACTCGGTCTGTTCTCTCCGCAGTTACCGGAACCTGGGCGACTTGAAGTGACATTGGCACGCATTGCCAAGATCGTAGGCGAAGATGCGGTGGGACAAGCCGTGTTGCGAGACACGCATCAACCGCGCGGCTTTCGCATGGAGCGGTTCCGAGTGCCCACTACGATGCCAGCGCCTACAGAGGTCGATGTAGTGCGTATCGCGTTACGCGAGCTGCGGCCATCTGAACCTATCGCAGTTCAACTCAACTCTGGAATGCCTTTCAGTCTTCGATTCCGCAATGAGCCCTACCGTGTGGACGCGGCCTATGGGCCATGGGTCATCGGGACGGACTGGTGGAATCAGGAGCATTGGGGACAAGCCCAATGGGATCTTGTCTTGGCAGACGCGAGTGATACGAAGCTGCGTTGCTGCATCATCCGCGACCTCAAACAACACTGCTGGCAGATGGCAGGGTTCTATGACTGAGTACGTCGAACTTCACAGCGCGAGCGCCTTCAGCTTTCTGGAAGGGGCATCCCAGCCCGAAGCCCTGATCGAACGAGCGACTGAGTTGGGGATGCACTCGCTGGCCCTGACGGATCGAAACGGAGTCTACGGCTCGGCACGTTTTCATACGGCGGCGAAGCGCGCTGGATTGCAGGCCCATGTGGGCGCGGAAATTGCCGTCGCCAGTCTTGGTCCAAGGCTTGCGCCGCCAAAGTGGTTGCCGCATCAATTCGGCATCGAACCCGCGCGTGTCTCTCTGCTTTGCGAATCGCAGACCGGCTATCAAAACCTGTGCCAGCTCACGACGCGGTTCAAGCTGCGGGAGAAAGGCAAAGCCGAGGGCTCTGCATTACTTCGCGATCTTCAGGAGTTCTCCGAAGGTCTGATCTGTCTCACTGGAGGCGATGAAGGGCCATTGGCCGCCGCACTCGTCAAAGGTGGTGCGGAGGCAGGCCGGGAGACGCTGGAGAAGCTGATATCCGTCTATGGTCCGCGCAATGTGTACGTCGAATTGCAGCGGCACCAGGAGCGTGAGGAGGAATGGCGGAATCAGGTTGCGATTGATCTCGCTCAATCTCTCAAGCTGCCGGTCATAGCAACGAACGGCGTTCGCTACGCCACGGCCTACGAACGTGAGGTGCTTGACCTCTTCACCGCGATTCGACATCACACCACGCTTGACCATGCGGGACGCCTGCTGGCGGTCAACGGGCAGCGTCATCTTCGCTCCCCGCAGGAGATGGTGAATCTCTTCCGCGATGTGCCGGGGGCAACCAACAACACCCTGGAACTGTCGTCGCGCCTCGAATTCCAGCTCGACAATCTCGGTTATCAGTTTCCCGCGTATCCGGTGCCGCCCGGCGACACGATGGACTCCTTTCTGCGCAAGCGCGTGGAAGAGGGCGTCATCCGCCGCTATGGCCCGAAACGAAATGCCGATCTGATGGCACGAGCGCGTAAGCAGGTGGAGCACGAACTCGCGCTCATTGCGAAGCTGGGCTTCGCTGGTTACTTCTTAATCGTTTGGGACATCGTTCAATTCTGCAAGCGCAACGGAATTCTCATTCAAGGCCGTGGCAGCGCCGCCAACTCGGCCGTCTGCTATGCGCTCGAAATCACGGTCGTTGATCCGGTCGGGATGGAACTGCTGTTTGAACGATTCCTGAACGAGAGCCGGAACGAATGGCCGGACATCGACCTCGATCTGCCCTCGGGCGACAAGCGCGAACAAGCAATTCAATACATCTACGAGCGCTACGGTGAACTCGGCGCAGCGATGTGCGCCAATGTCATCACCTACCGCGGGAAGTCTTCTGCGAACGAAGTAGGAAAGACCCTGGGCTTCGATCGCGAAGCTCTGCGGCGCCTGTCCGGGCTTGTAAGTCATTTCGAGTGGCGCGGCCCTACGGACACGATGGCGCACTCGTTCGACAAGGCGGGATTCGACATCTCGAATCCACGCATCGCCAAGTACCTCGAACTCTGCACACGCATTCAAGACCTGCCGCGCCACCTCGGACAACACTCCGGGGGCATGGTGATCTGCCAAGGTCAACTGAATCGGGTCGTGCCGTTGGAACGGGCGTCCATGCCAGGCAGGACGGTGATTCAGTGGGACAAGGAAGACTGCGCCGACATGGGGATGATTAAGGTCGATGTGCTCGGCCTGGGCATGATGGCCGTGCTCAAAGACTGCACCGAACTCATCCCCGAGCATTACGGAGACCAGATCGACCTCGCGCAGCTCCCACAGGATGATCGTGTGTATCGCACGCTGCAACGTGCAGACACCATCGGCATGTTTCAGGTGGAGTCACGCGCGCAGATGGCATCGCTTCCGAAGAACTGCCCGGAAAAGTTCTATGACCTCGTGGTGCAGGTCGCCATCATCCGCCCCGGCCCCATTGTGGGAAAGATGATGCACCCGTATATCCGGCGACGCCAGGGTATCGAGCCGGTGACGTATTTACATCCGGCACTCGAAAAGCCGCTGAAGCGAACCAAAGGTGTCCCGTTATTTCAAGAACAGTTGCTCATGATGGTGATGGCGATCGCGAACTTCAGCGCATCGGATGCCGATGAACTGCGACGCGCCGTTGGGATGCGTCGGTCCTGGCAACGCATGAAGAATCTGGAGTCGAAGATGCGTTCCGGCATGACARCGAACGGTATCGCTCCTGAGGTACAGGAGCAGGTCATTGAGCAAATCGGTGCTTTCGCTCTGTATGGCTTCCCGGAATCTCATGCTGCGAGTTTTGCGATGATCGCGTATCAGTCCGCGTACATCAAGGAACACTACTTGGCGGCGTTCACGGCTGCGCTCCTGAACAATCAACCGATGGGCTTCTACAGCGCCGCTGTAATTGTGGAAGATGCGCGACGGCATGGCCTACGCGTGAAAGCCATCGACGTGCAGGTCTCCGATTGGCAATGCTCGATAGAGCATGAGGCTGACTTCAGCAAGTCATTGCGGCTTGGTCTCGGATATGCCAAGGGACTAAGGAGGCACATTGCCGAAGCATTGGTGAAGGCCCGCATGGAGGGCGGAGCCTTCCGCTCGATAGAAGATTTGACCCTGCGTGTGCCATCCCTGAGTCGTGGGGAGCTGGCTCTGCTTGCTCGCATCGGAGCACTCAATCAACTGGAGGGAGTGGCACRTCGCCGTGATGCGCTATGGCAGGTGGAGCGAGCGGGCAAACTCGAAGGGCCGCTCCTACGACAGCAGAGTGATTGGCTCAAAGAAGAGGACGCAACGTTGCCGCTCGATTCAATGAGTGATGAGGAGAGATTGGTCGCGGACTACGCGGGCATGGGACTCACGGTGGGCCACCACCCGATGCATTACCGACGCAAAGAGCTGCGATGCCGGGGCTTTCTGACAGCCACGGACCTGCAACGCAAACGAACGGGAGAATACGTGCRGACGGCTGGACTGGCGATTGTGAAGCAGAGACCCGGCACGGCGAATGGGATGGTCTTTATGTCCATCGCGGATGAGACGGGCATCTTCAATGTGATGGTCACGAAAGAGTTCTTTGAGCGTAATCGTGAGACGGTCGTCCTCTGCAAGTTCATTAGCCTGGAAGGTCCGCTCCAAAACGAAGGTGGAGTCGTCCACGTACGCTCCACGCGCATGTCTCCGTTGCCGCAGCGGGGATTGGAGGTCGAATCGCATGACTTCCACTAATGGATCGCGCGTGGGCGGCTTTCGGAAAGAAGTGGATCAGGAGCGATTAGGACCGACCCTAGCAATCGCCGCCAGTCTTGTTCTGGGAATCAGAACTGCGAAGTGGCCTGCAACCCATAGCGAGGGTTTGTCCGATTCAGATTGGGATAAGGAGATTGAGCACAGCGTGCGAATCGCGAGAACTGTGCTTTCGCATCTGACGACGAGGCATCCTGAGTTGTTTCGTGCCCGCGAAGTACCTTGGTATGTGGCGACGGATGAAGATGCCCCACGGTAATGAGGACAGGAGTAAAGGTAATTTACAGAGCAATGTCGAGATAAACATTTGCAATCTGATTAGACTCTTTCTCTATCAGAATGTGCCCATCACAACGTGTCGTAAGGACTCTCCTAAATTTGTTCCCCGGCCAAGTGACACCTCGGGCGTGCTTGGCGTAATCATGTTCTTGGCTCTGATGAACGAGATTCTTATCCGAGAGAAGGATCAAGTCGGGTGAGCAGTATCTAAATACAGTTTCGCAATAGCCTGCATGCCGTCCGTGATGAGATGCGATGAAGATCGACGTTCTCGAAAGACATGCGCGAAAAGACGCATCTTGTAAAAGAGCTTCCCACCCGTCTGACTCCAGATCGCCTGGGACCACAATGCCAAA
>NZ_JBFRCY010000142.1:0-12815 GCF_052113305.1 Terriglobus sp. YAF25 | reverse complement strand
GGCACAACTCCAGGCTTGGCGCTGCTCGACTTCATTCTGTCTTTGATTCGGTCAGCCAACGAAGCGTTACCCACGCATGGGAGACATTCAAGTACAGAAGCATTTTATAAAAGCCCAAAGCATCATGTCACCCCGTACCAGGGCCGGGGTGATCCACGCGTTCTCAGCACCCTGCGGGGAGTATGAAACAGCGCAGGCCAATAGCAAGGATTGCGGCTAAGGGCTTCTGAGTCACGCCACCTTTCCCTCTTTGACTGGAATGCGCGGAGCCGAAGCGATCTTCTGACAAAGAATGCATTTATCTCTGTGCTCTTGTATCGCAGCTTGAAGTGCGACTATCGACGCATTCAAAGTGATCGCTCTGCTTTCGGTCGCAGTTGAGTCACTAAAGTTCAGATCCCGATATGCTTCGATTAGCCGGTTAGACAAAATGTCCCGTTCGGGACAACGTGGATAGGCCATGGGCACCTTCCGATCTCTAGGTACGACTCTGTTTAGATCACATTTAGCGGCAGGATCAGAACCTTCGCGGATCGATCTTATCCCGCCACCAGGATAGCCATCCCTCCCCATTTTCATGCCAGCAACCAGGAACAGATGGGCTGGAAAACCATTGGTCCAACACGTGGGCAAAGATTGATCGAATCGATGCCAGATAAGTCGGATGTCAAGAAGTGGTTTCCCGTTGGATTTCGGCGCCTGAAATATAACCGACGAGTACCAGCGTCCCGGGAAAATGCCTGGCTTGCGATGAAGTTCAGCAGATGATACAACCCAGGATCAAGCAACCGCGATAGGACGTTTCCGCCGTACTTGCATTCCTTCAGTAATAGCGGCTGGCGATGACACGCGCGGTCGGCGCATCTGCTGTAATACCGGATGTCTCGATGAGGAGCTCGAACGGCTTTAGGGAACCATCGGCTGCGCGCCCCTTCTCCAGAATTGGTGCCATCGCATTCTCATCAAACAGCAGGTCTTGCGCGGCCTCGGTACCTGCCATCGTCAGACCCTCCAGGATAAGCACTCTCCCATTCCCATCAAGGCTCGGCAGAAACGCCATCACAGCATAGGTCTTGCTCGAGTTTCCACTCGAATTGTTATGGAATAGCGCCGGCTCTCCGGCGAGTGGATGTTTGTTCACGATGGCGTCAAACGCCGAATAACTCTTGTAGTCGAACTGGAAGTTCAGCTTGTCCTCAAACAGTTCTACCCAGGGATTCGAATAGACAGACCCTATAAGAATCACATTCGAATGCTTGATGTCATCCATATGCAGCTCTCGTGCATAACGGATGACGAAGCGGTCCGGAACCATCTCCGGGAGCCGCGAGAGTCTCGATACGATATTTAGATCTGAAACGCTGGTATAGCGCGCAGAGTTGAGGTCATTTCTGGTGTCTTGATCGATGCCCGCCGGCAGAGACAGATTGTAGAGATATTGCCGGTTCTCATACTCCTTTAAAGACAGCGGCCGGCCGGCAATATCCTCGAGGAAGACAAGCCCGCTGTCAGCGGGAACTACAAACGTCTCCTTGCTCTTGCTGAAGAGTTGGCTCCAGAGCAAATGAGAACCACCACGCGGCCGCATGAAGCCGAGCCATCCCGAAAAGTACAGAGCAGTGGCGCCAAGTATGACAATGCAGGCAGTCATCCACCAAAAGCGGCGAGAGATCGCACGCACCCAGGGCATACTTGCTTCCCGCCTCGAACGAGCCTCAAAAATTGCAGTGTCGTGGATTACCGCCACTTTCGAGAGCGTATCCTTTTGCTCCTGCTTGGCCGCGCCCTCTATATGGAGAGAGGCATCTTCCGTTGATGCCGTAATGGGATCCTTGGCCGGAGTCCGCGGATGAAATACGGGAACATACCCTCCCCGTGGGATATTGATCCGGATAGGCTCATGACATCCTTCGCCATCAAAATAATTGTCCAGACGTTTGCGAAGAAGACGGGCATACTGTCGAACAATGTTGTCGTCGTTCGGGTTGTAGCTGGTGCGCCTGCCGAAAACCTGCACCCCGATCTGATACTCGGTAATCTCCGCAACTCTGCCTCGTAGCTGACGGTCGCAGACGTAAAGTAAGAACTTTGAGAGCAGGACGGAGGAGGTCAGTCCCTTACTTGCGGCAACTCTCTGTGCCAGCTTCCACCGGGCATCGTCCTCGAGTGACTCAGGAACCGGAATCTCCTGGATCGCGTCTTCAGTCAACCCATTTTTCATAGTTCCGTCCACGCTGGAGCATTTTTCCTGCAGGTGTAGTGTAGGGCTTCCGTATCTATGCGCGTTTTCCGCAAAGAAAACGCCACTGCACGGCTTCTTCCGGGATACCCAGCAACAGGAAAAGATGCTCTACCGCTGATCGCTCCTCGGAATTATCCCAAACCGCAATCGACCGCCTTCGCGCCAAGACCCTTAGCCTATAAAAGGAGGGTAAATGTGGCGTGAAACGCCGGCGCCTCTGTCGTTCAACTCATTCAGAAGAGAGCCAACACTCACTCCCGGCGCAAAAATAGAGTAGCCCAGCTCAACTATCTGAAAAGTATATAGTTGCTGCCCCTGCATAGACAGTGAGCGCCGGGCCTTTATACCGTGCAAACCCCTTCCGGAGTGGTCTTTCGGGTGCCAAGATGAGCATCTAACCAGCCCTCTTAGGACTAGTCCACTCCGGAGAAGACAAATGCGCCAGAAGTACAGCACACCCCTGCCTGACTCCCACGTAAGCGCTAAATCTCAACCAAGGCGGCGAAACCTTTCTCATGGGTTGTTCGCGCTCTGGCTTCTGTTGCTGGTGACTTCCAATCTCTTTGGGCAGGCAGTAACGTCTCTGCGTGGCACGGTTACCGATCCCAGCGGAGCCGTCATCCCTGGAGCCGGCATCAAGCTGATTTCCGCAATCACCGGAGCCATTCGCGCGGGTGTAACTGACGCCAGCGGAGCCTACCAGTTTCAGCAACTCCAGCCAGGGATATACGCACTCGAAGTGGATGCTCCCTCCTTTGGCCCGATCAGGAAGGAGAATATCGAGCTGCAGGTCGCCCTCCCTGCCACGGTCAACATCGTCATGCGGGTCGGCTCGACCAGTCAGGCGGTAGAAGTCACGACTGAGGCTCAGACCACCATCAATACGACGGACGCCACGCTGGGCAATGTCCTGAACAGCCAGCAGGTCTCAACCCTTCCCATCCAGGGGCGCAATGTAGTGGATCTGCTCAGCCTGCAGCCCGGCGTCACCTTCTTAGGCCGCAGCGACGGTTCTTCGTCCGGTACCAGCGGAGGCAACACCAGCAGTGACTCCCGCAGTGGCGCGGTGAATGGAGCGCGCTCCGACCAGTCCAACGTCACGCTCGACGGCGTCGATGTCAATGATGAGAACTATGGCTACGCCTTCGACAGCGTGCTCCGCATGACGCAGGACTCAGTCGCGGAGTTTCGCGTAACCACCAGCAATCCCAACGCCGAGGCGGGACGAAGCTCGGGCGCGCAGATCACGCTCATCACCAAGAGTGGAACCAACCGCCTTCACGGCAGCGTCTACGAGTACAACCGCAACGCCTCGTTCACGGCCAATGATTGGTTCAATAAGCGGACTCAGCTCGCGAACGGACAATCGAATCGACCGCCTGCCCTCGTCCGCAACATCTTCGGCRCAGCCATCGGCGGGCCTATCAAAAGAGACAAGCTCTTTTTCTTTCTGAACTACGAAGGCCGCCGGGACTCACAGGGAGCCGATGTAGGACCAAGGAACGTACCTACAGCGAGCCTGCGACAGGGGATCGTCCAATATGTCGCGAAAGGAGGCCAGGCTCAGACTCTGACACCGGCTCAGATCAAGAACATGGACCCTCAACACGTTGGTGTCAATCAGGCCGTGCTTGCAACCCTGAACAGCTATCCTCTGCCGAACGATCTGTCCGTGGGAGACGGCCTGAACTTCTCTGGCTTTCGCTTCGTTAACACCGTGCGCCGCTCTTACAACACCTATATCGGGCGGTTGGATTGGACCATCACGCCGAACCACACCCTCTTCTGGCGCGGCAATCTGGTGAACGATTCGGAGCCGGGAACGCCGCAGTTTCCTGGTCAGCCCGCTTCTACACGCGCTTTGACCAACAGCAAAGGCTTTGCCCTTGGTTACACGGCTGTTCTACGGGCTAACCTGGTCAATAACTTTCGCTGGGGTCTGACACGGCAAGGCTCATCGACATCCGGCATATCCAATCAACCCAGCGTAGGCTTAGCCGGAGTGGATTTGCCCACAGCCTTTTCGCGGACCAGCAGCTATATCATTCCCGTGCACAATCTGGTCGACGATCTCTCCTGGATCAAAGACCGGCATAGCTTCCAGTTTGGCGCGAATATCCGCATCATCGACGACCAGCTCGCCAGCACCGGCAACTCCTTCCCCAGCGCAGGCACCACGATCGGTTGGCTCCTGCCTTCGGGAATTGCGAATCGCGGGGTTCCGCTCGATCCGGCGGCCGCCGGTTATCCCGCTGTCGCCACCAGCTATGCCAGCTATTACAACAATGCGATCGCCGATGCCGTCGGCCTGGTTACCGAGGGCAACGCTGTTTATAACTACGACAAGACCGGCAATGCTCTTCCGCTTGGAGTACCCGTCAAGCGCGACTATCGCTGGAGCGAGTATGAACTCTATGCGCAGGATAGCTGGAAGGTACGTCCCGATCTCACACTGACGTTCGGTCTCCGCTACTCACTCTTGCAGCCGCCAACCGAGACCAGCGGCACCCAGGTAAGCACATGTGTCCTGACCAGTAACGCCTGCACTCCCTTCTCACTCACTGAGTTTTACAACCAGAGCGCACGTCAGGGCGTTACCGGGGGAACGGCCAGCAAGGTGCCTAATCTCTCCTTTGATCTCAACGGAAGATCCAATGGCCGTGCTGATTTCTGGAACTGGGATAAATCCGACATCGCGCCGCGCTTCGCATTCGCGTGGGCTCCCCACGCTAACGAAGGGATGTGGCGCAGTATCTTTGGTCAGCAGGGAAAAACCTCTATCCGAGGGGGCTACACGCTGGTTTATGACCACTTTGGGGCGGGCATCGTAAACAACTACGACACCACAGGCTCCTACGGACTTACCAGTAAGATCTCCAATCCTCCCGGTGTCCTCACCACAACCACTGCCCCGCGCTATCAAGGAGTCACTTCATTTCCCTCAGGTCTTCTACCATCAGCGCCTGCAGGTGGCTTCCCGGCTACTCCCGATCCCGAAGGCTTCAACATCAGCTGGGGTCTGGATAGCAAGATCAAGACACCCTATTCGCATCTCTTCGATCTCTCCATCCAGCGCGAGATCGGCTCCAACACCTTTGACGGGGCGCTCGAGGGGAAGGACATCGGGAATGGCACTCTCACCGCCACGCAAAACGTCTACGCTCTGTTCCAGCAAAATCTGGGCAATGAGACGGCTGCTCTTAACCTGCTTGACGAGCCGTCCGGCGGACTTGGAGCAGGGACCCTCTATCCTGCCTATCGGTTCTTTCACAGCCAATACTCCGCGCTTTATGGCTGGCGCTCCATCGGCATGTCGTACTACAACGCTCTGCAGGTGGTGTTGCAACATCATTCCTCCCATGGCCTGCAGGCCGGCTTGAACTACACCTACTCGCGCGCGATTGACTGGAACTCACAGGCTGAGCGTCTCGGCAACTCCGGCAGTGTGAACAATGCGCAGATCATCAACACCTGGGTGCCGGATCAGCTTCGTGGCCGTGCCGATTTCAATATGACTCACCAGATCAACGGCAACTACCTCTGGGACCTTCCTGTTGGAAGAGGCAAGACCTTCCTCGGAGGGACCAACCGTATTGTCGATGCACTGATCGGGGGCTGGCAGACGACTGGAATCGTGCGCTGGACAAGCGGTCTGCCCTTCGGCGTGGACGATGGCTCCAACTGGCCGACGAACTGGGACATCGAAGGCTTCGCTACCCTTTCATCCAAAATCCCTGCCGCGGCTCTCAAGCGTGGTAAAGGCGCGCAGCGTTTCGCCGATCCGGGGGCCGTCTTCAACAGCTTCCGCTTGGCCTATCCCGGCGAATCGGGCACACGCAATCCTCTGCTTGGAGACGGATATTTCAGTTGGGATACGGGTCTGAACAAGGCCTTCACATTAACCGAACGCCTTAAACTGCAACTCCGGGGTGAGGCGTTCAATGTCACGAATAGCGTGCGATTTGACCCGCACTCGGTGAGTGCCAACATGAATCAACCCGCGTCATTTGGGAACGCCAGTTCTACGCTGACCCAATCGCGCGTGCTGCAAGTCGCGGGCAGAATCGAGTTTTGATCTTTCATCAATAACAATCTTGTCCGGACCCGCGGGCCGACCTGTCGTTGACAAGACTGGTCTAACCGGGATCTACGATATGCATCTTGACATGGGCGAGCCGGACTCGCCTCTTGATCGTCTCCAATATCGCGATAGCAGAAGTTACATACGAACACGCAGAATCCGCACACCGAAACGATGTGCGGGATCTAATGGAATGACAGTTGTTGCTGGCTGTTGTAGAGAACCAGAGCGACATCCGCTCGTCTGATTGGATCATCTTCTTTGCCGTCTATATCCTTCAGCAAGGCGGCACGATCATAGTTCACGTTTCTTTTGATCTTCCCGATTGCGACCAATGAATCGACGAACTCTTTCGCCGTGAGGGAAGCATTAGGACAGAACAATGCCGGTGATTGCTTGCACGGGGGAACTGGACTTAGGGCGTGCCAGGCTTCCACCGCGGCCGAAAAATTGGAATAGAGCGGCAGATCGGTATAGCTGGCTTTGGTGCAGGATAACTTCCGGCATATTGTGGCTGGGCTGGTTGCTCCTCCCCCGCTCAACTGAAATGCACGATCCAGAATCTCCGCAGCTTCACCGCGAGTAAGGCCGTCCTGAGGAGCAAACCCCGCTGCCTTCAGGTCCATCCATTTGTGAGCGACTGCGAATTGAGCTGCCTGCCACGACCGTGTACCCATCGTCATATCGGGCATCGGTGACCTGGCAATGATGCTTCCCGATTGCAGTAAGACGGTTTGCACCTGCCCGGTAGGTACCGCCGCTGGCTGTATGCCTTCACGGACAGCTAACGCCGCTAATGTCCCCGCAGCCTGACCAGTCAGCATGGTGATCGGTTGAAGACGCGTTGCACTGTTGGCCAAGCGCGATTGTGAAATATTCTTCTCCGCCACCAGAAAACCATCGACTTCCTGCGCGATCAGCGAGCGCAGCGGAACCTCGAAGGGGCCTGAGCGGAATCCCCGGGGACGATCCGACAAGTGTTCCAGTTGCTCCTCCAGATCGCTTTCCGCATCGCAGGCATGTAAGTCATCCGGATAATCGCCAACCGCAATCGAGTCGGCGAATCCGACGACGGATATACCCCCCTGACGCTCGCGTCGGATATCGCCTGCGGTCAACGTGTATTCTCCGATGACCCTCTGGCTCTCGCGAATATACGGTAGCGCCGGCATGTTCGCTTCGATCACCTTGAATTCTTCGGGAATATTTGGGCACGAATTCTCTGTGCGATTGAACGGTGTATCGTAGCCCTCATCATTTGCAACCGACCAGAGCGGCTCGTGCAACTCGTGTTGCAGGTAATACAGGTTTGCCAACGTCTTCAGCTTTGCTTCGCAGAGAATTTTCTTTCGTGCATCTCGATCGAAGATATCGGTGTGAGTTGGAAGGTCGTTGAACCAGTTCAGAACCGTGCGCGTGATCTTGCGAGTTTCTGCCGACACATACGAATCAGGATTGGAGGAATCGGGGAGACCGCGATAGGCGTTGTGGTTCGCGAAATTGACGGGCACGGCATCGACCCATGGGTTACCGTCAACCTGCCACTTGGCCTGAAGGAGTGGCAGCCATTTTTCGTATTCCGGCGGAGTGTGCTGCATCCGGAGTTCCTGCGACACACCGTTCGGATACTTCTTGATGACCATGGTGTAGGTGAGATCCTGCGTACAGGACTTCCCATTATCAGGTCCTACCGAACGTCCGCTACGGAACCTGGCCGGCGTCAACGGGATTACGTCTCCGAATTCAGTGGCATCGATCAGGACTTTGCTTTGCAAGGTACGTCCATGCGCGGTGATCACTCCAGTAACGGTCTTCCCCGTCGTGGTGACCCGCGCCACACGATCTTCCAGGATGAGGTCAATGTGTCCCCTGCCGTCGGGAGTATTGTTCACCTCGGTAATCATCCCGTTCAGGATTTTCCGAATCGCTGATGGCTCAAAGCAGTGGCCGCCGGAAGACCAATAGCAGGTCCCGACGGACTTTCCGCGAGCCAGGTAGTAAGCCCCCATGCGTGTCAGGAACTCACGATAGATACCCGATGGAGGCGTGAGATTGTTGCCTTCATCCATGGTGCTGACTGCAGCCGCGGCCATTTGACCGCCGATCCAGTCCGTCTCCTCCAGCAGCGCTACGCGCGCGCCAAGCCGGGCTGCCTGAATCGCTGCCGAGAATCCTCCAGTACCAGCCCCTGCAACGACAACGTCATAGCTCTTCGAGCTGCCTTGCGCTACAGCACCTACGCCAGGCAGAAGAAGTGCAATTCCAATGAAAGACGGCAGGCAGCACGCGAACAGCATCGCGACGCGAAATACTATTGGCTGGAAGAGTCTGTGGACAGTCCCTGGGGTCATCTCGGCGGCATCTCCCTTGCGATCTAAGAACGAGCCTGACGACTCGCGCAGAACCCATGAAAGAATTCCACCGCGGTGGAACCATTGACCAGTTCCACGTCGTAAATGTAACTATTGTTACGTACCTGTTTCTGCTATTTACGGCTTGCTCGGAACGATGGGATGAGCATTGAAGGGTCGTATCGCACCCAGCCTGGCTTGAATCGGTGCCCCTTGGTTGACCTCACAAAAAATGACCGCCTCGAAGTACGGGGTATTCATTTTTTGCAGTGCGTCATTGATCTCCCGAAGGCCGTCTTCGGAAGTTAAGTAGGTGATTAGGGCAGTCGTCTGGGCTCCCTGAACCAGCAGGATTCGGGCGCCGTCATTGCCATGCGGGAGTAAAGCCACAATGCCCGGGGTGACTTGACGGGAGCCGGGCTCGGATACCAGAGGGAAATCCCGAGGGTTCGTGGGAGAACTCAGCCGATCGACGACGCGGGTCTCGTAGTCCTCCATCTGGAAGCCGAGCTGATCCAATTCCGTTTGGTAGGTCGCTAAAGATCTCTTGGTTCCGAGGGCCACGATATTCTCGTGGTCCACGATTTGCTGCGGGGTATTCGCCGAACTGGAAAAATTGGACCGGACACCGTATCCATCCATATAACGCGCTAGCTCAAGAGAGGCAAACGTATCGGAAGCGACAGTGTAGCCCTGCCACGCGGTAGGGTCAGTGTGACTGGTGACGAGCTGGCTGATCGCCGCAGACTCTCGCCACTGGCTGGGGGTGTTGATCAATATGTCGCGAACAATCAGCCTTCCGCCGTTCGGCGCCGGGAAAGAAAAGAAGACCGGCGCCGGCAGTACCATTCGCATTGGCTTGCCGTTTTCGAGAACTCGGCTCCAAAACAAAGGCAGATCGCGATGGGGTGCGCCAGCGACATTCCTCTTGGTAAGGACAACCTTAAACAGGAGCGCCGTACAGACTGCCAACAAGAGAAGGATCGCAACCGCGAAGGGCGTTGCGATGATGGGCCGACTGGGCGGCTCAGGGGTTACCGCGATAGTTGGAGGCGGGGCACTTGCATCTTCGCCAATGGCAAAGGCTTTCCGGCCTTCGGGTTCCGCTTCTACGAAGGGCTCTGCCTCGTCCGCCGCCACGAAGAGCAGCTGATGAGATCCGACCGGGATCGCAATTCGCCGGGAATGATCTGCGCCCTCTTCCGCGTAAAACTTTTCAAGCGATTTGCGCAATCTTCCAATCTGCACTCGGACAGTCGCATCGATCTTGGAGTCGAAGTCCGGTCGTCGCCCGAGAGCGTCCGTTGCAATGGCGTACTCGTTCAGTTCGTGATCGCGGTTTTCCCAGAGGTAAAGGAGCAGCTTCTTGAGAGTAATGCTGCGGACGAAGGTGCGACTCTGCAAAACTTGATCGAGAAGACGTTCGTCTTCGCGCATTTCAGCAATCGCGGTGGGTTCCGTTTGCACTGCTCGGAACTCTAGCATCTCCATGGAGGATTGACAATCGATCAGCTTACTAGCTTCAAGGACGCTCATTCACCTCGTTAAGACCACGTAACTTGCATCGAACTTCAACCCAATCCGTCCATGAAGATGTCGAACGTTTTCTGTTTTGTGGCTTTCCCACTTGAGCGATGATCGCTCTGTTGTGTGGTTCTGCTGTCGTGAAGTCGAGGTATCTCGAAAACGTTGTCGATGAAGAGGGCGCTTCGATTCGAGAGACTTGGCCGTCATGTTTCGCTTGCTTGAGAAACAGACGGCCAGCAAGCTCCAGCTATGAGCGCTGAAGAAACATTCGTGAGGAACCCTTGTCCAGAGCTTTCGTTCTGGACAAGGGCTTGCCGGCTTAGAAGGAAAGCTTTAGGGCAAGTTGTAGACTTCGTGGCTGGTTCGATTGCGACGAGATTTGTCCGAACGTCGTTGAGCCATAGGTTACTGTCGGCTGGCCAAACTGGACCTTGTTCAAGAAGTTGTAGGCCTCAAACCGAAATTGAACTCCATATCTTTCCCGGAAGCGGAATTCCTTTATGAATGACAGATCGTCCTGGAAATGGAAGGGGCTGCGCATCAACCCCGACGCGCGAGGAACATCTCCAAGCTCGAAAGCCCTGGTGGGGCGGAAGGCATTTGGGTTGAAATACCCCACCTCTGTACCGCCACCCAACCTATTCTTGACTGGGCCTTGCGTTAATGGATTCACTCCTGGAACAAAGCTGGGGCGGCTACCAGAATACGCAGCACCACCTGTCTCAGTGAGGTCTAATGGGAACCCCGATTGGATGAAGACGATGGTGTTCAGTTTCCAACCTCCAAGGAACTCGTTCACCCAAGGCCGGACGTTGCTCCCAAATCGTTGTCCTCGTCCGAATGGAAGAGTGTAGTTCCCAGTCGCTACGAAACGTTGCGGGACATCTGTAGGGAGATAAGAACGTTCAATATCCATACGATAGTAGTTTTGGTAGGCGGGAATTCCGTTTTGATTGAATCCACCCGTCGTGTAATCAGAAACATTGCCGAGAAGCTTAGACCAGGTTAGAGCCACCGTTGCTACCAGATTTTTTACCCGACGAACTGTGAGGTAGGCCTGGAACGCGTTGTACGACGTGGTTCCAATATCGTTCTGAAATAGAGCCAGTGTGTTATTCGTCAAACCTGTGTTCAGTGCATATTGCGGATAGGCAGCGAGGAGTTGCTGGCGTCGGACCGTTGCGGTATTTAGCTGCGATGAGGCGGCCGCCTTGCCATAAAATGGATTGGGAACTGCAGCGGCGAGATATGCGGCTTGAGTTCCTCCAGGATCTCCAACCGCACCCCAGTCTTTCGGCTGCAGATCGTTCGGGTTCGAGTTGATCGGCAGGTGCGTGCCTTTCGATCCCGCGTAGTTCAAGTGAAGGACGAGACCTGTCGCCAGCTCTTGTTCCACACCAAAATTCCACTGCTGAATATAGGCCTGCGGATTGTGATAGAGGAGTCCCGACACGGAATTACCCGTGCTGACCTGAACGCCTGCGGAAGCTCCGGCCGGTAAGGCGACGCCATTGGGCAAAGGGTTGTCCATCGTAGTTGTTGGGACGTCGCTGAAAGCGTACGTTTTGGCCGTATCTTGCGTATACCCCATCGTTGCAGAGCTATATATACGCTGTGACGTCGGTAGGAAAAGCATGTTATATCCGGCACGCACAGCAGTACCGGTGTAGGGGCTAAAAGCCAAACCCACACGAGGGCTCACCCTGTTGTAGTCCTGCCAAAAGCCCGCGGAATTGCCATTTGCTCCAACGTATTGCGCACCTCCGGTAAATGGAAACGAGGAGGTCGAGAACGGGTTGGTCGCGTTCAAATCAATCGACGCCCATTGGTTATGCCGCTCACGCATCGCACCCTCGTGCTCATATCTCACTCCCAGATTCAAAGTAAGATTCCGGGCAAGTCGCCAATCGTCTTGAATAAACACCGAGTTATACCACTGGTGCATTGCAAACTCGGCATTACGGACCAAGTGGGTATCCGAGGGAACGCCAAGCAGGAAGGAGGCAAAGGCATCGAACTGACTTGGGTTAGCGGCAGGCGCGTTGAATGCATTTGGGCCCCGCGTTAATAGATTGCTGAAGGTGAACGTACCGAGCGGATTGGCGAATGAAGGCTCGTTCTCATAGATCAACCGGCCATCATAGCCAACATTCAGGGTGTGAGTGCCCTTTTGCCAGGTAAGCAATGGCGCCAAAGAGTGCGTGTAGTGGTCCCATCGATTGGAGCCCGCGAGATATCCCAATGTGGAGAAACTCGTCATGATGAGATAAGGAATGCCTGGCGTCTGTTGCTCGCTCAAGAAGTTACTTGAGAATCCGTAGGGCCTCGGATCGATGCCATAGCTCCCAGAGATCTGCTGGTTCCTTTGATTTGCAAACCCGTACGTCACTTGCAACAACATATTTGGCGAGAATGTCCACGTATCGCCCAAGGCGAAGAGATATGCACTGATTGGCTGGTACACAGCATTGGAACCTGTTGGTTTGTCGAACCAGTCGTTCTCGCGGTGCTTATTGACGCTGTATGTTCCACGCGCGAACACTCGTTGCCGTTCTGAGAAATTGTGATCAATACGAAAGTTGTACTGATCGTCAACGTCGGTCTGCCTTTGTAC
>NZ_JBFRCY010000141.1:0-7503 GCF_052113305.1 Terriglobus sp. YAF25 | reverse complement strand
GGGTGTCTTCGTCCTGTGGGGTGTGTTGAGCTGGGTCTTCTCCCTTGCTCCCTTGCTCGCGGTTGTCCGTCAACTGACCGCAGCGCAGGCCATCCGTGAGTCCTTCCGCCTGGGCGCACTGCGGCAGAAGCTGGTTGAGATCAACCTGGTAATGGGCATCGTCAAGATCGCGCTGATCGTGCTCGCGATGGTCTTCTCCGCGACGCCCCTACCCTTCCAGGGAGTAACGACAGAGAGCTTCCTGCACACATGGTGGGCCGGTGTCACCGTCGCTTATCTGATCGCGTCAGACTTCTTCCACGTGGCGCGTACGGTGGCATACCTTCAGCTCTATCGCCGCGCGACAGGGTGATGCCGGAGCACAACGCCGCTCTTTGCTGCTGCATCCTACTCCCGCAGCAAGGAGGGACAGCATGTCCTTTGGCCTGTATCTAGTTGGCTATATCCTTTTCATCGCCGGTGTCGCCTATGCGGCTCATCTGGCGCATGTCCCGCAGCATTGGATCTTCGCGCTGATTCTGGTTTTGGCCGGAGCCGGGGTGCTGACGGGCGTCAAGAATACGAGGCACAAAGACCCGGCCTAGGGCGGCGATTGGGCACATCGTAAAATAGGTTCGTGGACTCCCAAATCGCCGCTGACGCCGCATCGACTTCCACCATCGTTATTCTCGACTTCGGATCGCAGTACACCCAGCTCATTGCTCGCCGCATCCGCGAGTTCAATGTCTTCTCCGTGGTGTTGCCCTGCACCGCTCCGCTGAGCGACGTGCTTGCCCTGAATCCGAAGGGCATCATCCTTTCCGGTGGCCCCAGCTCGGTCTATGACGCCGACGCTCCTGCCGCTGACCCGAAGGTGTTGACCACCGGCATGCCCATCCTCGGCATCTGCTACGGTCTGCAGTTCATCACCCATCATCTCGGCGGCAAGGTGCATCCTGCGGATAAACGTGAGTACGGCCATGCGCGCGTCCAGATCGCCAGCCACAACCGGCTCTTCGCCGGCCTGCCGCAGGAGATCAACGTGTGGATGTCTCATGGCGACTCCGCTGTGAAGCTTCCCGAAGGCTTTACCCAGACCGCGCAGACTTCCAGCGCGCTGGCCAGCATTGCCAACGAAGAGAAGCGTATCTGGGCAGTGCAGTTCCATCCCGAGGTCAATCACTCGGAAAAGGGCAGCGAGCTGCTACGCAACTTTGTCATCGAGATCTGTGGCGCCAAGCCTGACTGGACTCCGGAACACTTCATTCAGTCCACCATCGAGCGCGTACGCGCACAGGTTGGTCCCAGAGGACACGCCATCTGCGGTCTCTCCGGTGGCGTGGACTCATCAGTCGCGGCCGTTCTGGTCCACAAGGCCATCGGCGATCGCCTCACCTGCATCTTCGTCAACAACGGCGTCCTGCGTAAGGATGAGTTCGCCAAGGTGCAGGCCACCATGCGCGAGAAGCTCGGTCTGAAGGTCATCGCGGTCGATGCGGGCGAACGCTTCCTCTCGCGCCTCTCCGGCATTACCGATCCCGAAGCCAAGCGCAAGATCATCGGCAACGAGTTCATCGCGGTCTTCGACGATGAGGCAGAGACGATCCTGAAGGACCTCGAAACCAAGGGCGTCGCTGAGCACGATGCCGAAGGCAACGAAGTCGCCTGGCTGGTGCAAGGAACGCTGTATCCGGACGTCATTGAGTCGTCATCGGTGAAAGGCCCGTCGCAGACCATCAAGAGCCATCACAACGTCGGCGGCCTGCCGGAGAATATGAAGCTCAAGCTGATTGAGCCGCTGCGCGATCTCTTCAAGGATGAAGTCCGCCGCATCGGCCGCGACCTCGGCATGCCGGAAGAGATCCTGGAGCGCCAGCCCTTCCCGGGCCCTGGCCTGGCTGTCCGCATCCTGGGCGAGATCACGCCGGACCGTGTCGCCATCCTGCAGGAGGCAGACGCTGTCGTCGTCGAGGAAATCAAAGCCGCGGGACTCTACCGCCAGCTCTGGCAGAGCTTCGCGGTGCTGCTCCCGGTAAAGACCGTGGGCGTAATGGGTGACCAGCGCACCTACGCTTACACATGCGCCATCCGCGCGGTGACCAGCGAAGACGGCATGACCGCTGACTGGGCTCCACTGCCGTACGAAGTGCTGAAGACTATCTCTAGCCGTATCGTGAACGAGGTGCGCGGTATCAACCGCGTAGTCTACGACATCACCTCGAAGCCACCGGGCACCATTGAGTGGGAGTAGTTGTGGTCAACGAATAGAACGATCGTTGGGGTGAAGATACGCGAAGCTTATGTGGGAGTATCGAGCGCAAGCGAGGAAATCCGTTTCCGTAGGATTACGCTCCCATCTTTTTGAAGCTCACTTCAAGTACCACGGTCTTCGACGTTGGATCGACCGTCTGCTTGAACGCACTGCTTGCGCCTTGAAACAGTTCGTTGGCGATATGCCACTTCAGGAACTCGCCTAAAGCTCCAGCGTCATAGACATCACCCGGCTTCAGCTTCCAATCCTGATCCCACACATTTCTCTGTGCGGGTGTGAGCCCAGTGACGCGGACCTCCTGCAATCGATAGATCTCGCCCGGTGTTACCTGCACCGTAAAGTTCGCTGTGTGGGTTGCATCGTCCAACACCGGAGGTGCATCGACAGTGATATCGAGATAGCCGTGCTGGCGATAACTGTTTTGAATCACTGCCAGCGCGCTTTGCAGCGCACGCTGCGAAGCCACCGAACCGTGCTGCAACTTCGCACCGGCCACGAACTGTTGCTCCGTCATCCACGGTGCTCCGGTCCACGAGACTACTCCGAGCTTGTACGCCTCTCCCTCCTGTACCGTTGTCGACAGCGAGACCTGCACTGGTCCTGTCCCGCTGATCGTTCGCTGCAGCGGAGTGAGCTTCGCCGTTAGATATCCGGCATCGCGAAAGATCGCCAGCAGGGTAGCGGAGATATCCTGCCCACCGACTCCCTCGTTGTACGGACGTCCTGCCAGAGCCGTGGTCATCTTTTGCACATTGGTCTGCATCGCAGGTGAGACACCATCCACCCGCACGCTGCTTATCACCACCGCCGGTGACACGATGCGGAACGCAGCTACACGGAAGGGAACTCCGGGACGAGGCTCAAGGACTTCCTCGCTTACCTTGGCTCCAGTCAGACCTTTTTCCTGCAGCATCGCCTCCAATGCCGTTTGCACTGAAGCCTGTAGAGAACCGGCCTCGGGAATGGTTTCTCCGCCGAGTGGAACACGGCGGCTGATCTCTGCCTTCAACTCTTCCGGAGACCACCATGCAAAGTTGGCGTACGAGATATGCAACAGCTTGGCGGTGTCCACCGGCTTGACCTTGAAAATCACCGAGATAGCCTTCATAGGGCCATCCAGGGTGGCTTGCATATCGTCGAAGGCGCCCGTGTCGACCAGCCGCTGAGCTGCAGCTTGCAAGGTCTGGTTGTTCAGCGTCTGTCCCGGTTTCAGACCGGAAGCGGCTTCGAGTTCCGTCTGGGTGTAAGGATTTTGACCATCGAAGACGATTTTCTTGATGGTGTACTGTGCGTTGGCGGCGGCAGAAACGGCAAAAAGCAAAGCAGTTATGCGGATAAGCGAGCGCATGGATACGGCGATGCTATCCCGCTCCGGAATAGGAGGCAATAAAACTTGCTCACCTTCTGGGTTGGCAGGCGTACATTCTGTGGGACAATACACCAAAGCTATGCGCAAAACTCACTACCTCGTACGAACGGCCTTGCTGATGGCTCTCGCCCTCGGCATGAACCTGCTTTCGTACGGGGATATCGCGCATGGCCGTCGCGCGCCTCACCGTTCGCGCATCAGCTATTCGCACGTTCCGCCGCATGGATCGCACCGGCCTACCGGTCGCAGTGGACGCACGCTGCGCCTTGCCGCCGCCGACAATCACGCGCCGGAAGTCGCCGAGGCAACCGTAATCCCGAAGATGAAGCCGATCGATCCGGTGGTTGTAACGCCGGCCGTCGCTCTGCCGTATCAGGGCCCGATCCTTCAGCCCGAGATGATCTCCGAGCCCCTGGCTCAGGTCAATGAGATTGCCGCCGGTTCTGCTCCCCGCGCGCCGGGCGGCTCCCGCGCACCTCCCATCGTTTAGTTCTCCGCTCGCAAAGCCCCTGTGTTTGTGAGCGCCGTCGTGTATCTGCACGTTGGCGTTCCCGCAGACGCACCCGCTTATTCGATGTGCACCATTTAGGAGATTGCAAACGATGCAACGCCTTCTCGACGGGTATGCCCGTTTTAGAAACGAAGTTTTTCCGAATCATTCCTCGCTCTTTTCGCAGCTTGCCCGTGGGCAAAAGCCGGAGGTCTGCCTCATCACCTGCTCCGACTCGCGCGTCATGCCGGAGATGATTCTGCAGTGCGAGCCCGGCCAGATCTTCCCCATCCGCAATGCCGGTAACCTGGTGCCGCCTCCGGGAGAGTCGCACAGCGGCGTCACTGCGACAGTGGAATACGCGGTCAAGGCGCTGAAGGTGGCCGATATCGTGGTCTGCGGCCATACCGGCTGCGGCGCAATGAAGGAGTTTCTGGAGCGCAAGCACGTTGAGGAACTGCCTCTCGTACATGCGTGGCTTCGTCATGCCGGACCATCCGCGAAGTGGCTGCGCAGCCTCTTTGAAGAGGCGGGTGCGATCTCGCTTGAGAAGCAGACCGAGCTCCTCATCCAGGCCAACGTCATGACGCAGCTCAACCATCTGGCTCAGCAACCGGCGGTCGCAGAAGGTCTGGCGAACGGTACGGTGCGCCTGCATGGATGGGTCTATGACATCGCAACCGGCGAGATTATCGCTCTCGACAATGAATCCGGCGCTTTCCTTCCACTTACGGTCGGCGCCGGTGACGAAAACCGTCGTATCGCATAAAGGAAATCATCATGAAGAACACAGTCTCGCAGCCGGCAAACGGCGCTCTGGTGAAAGACCTTTCAGCGTCGTTGGTCGTATTTCTCGTAGCCCTGCCGTTGTGTATGGGCATCGCTCTGGCATCCGGCGTTCCGCCAGCCCGCGGTCTTGTTACCGGCATTATCGGCGGCATCATCGTCGGCCTGTTCTCCGGTTCACCGCTGCAGGTCAGCGGCCCGGCTGCGGGACTGGCCGTTATCGTCTTTGAGCTCATCCATGAGCACGGTATCTCCGCGCTCGGCCCCATTCTTATTCTCGCTGGAGCCATGCAGCTTACCGCGGGTCTGCTCAAGATGGGCCGCTGGTTCCGCGCCATCTCCCCTGAAGTGATTCACGGCATGCTCGCCGGCATCGGCGTCCTCATCGTGATTCAACAGTTCCATGTTGTTCTGGACCGCACCCCAAAGTCCAATGGCCCGGCAAATATTCTCGCTATGGGCGAGGCCGTCTTCGGCGGTCTCTTCCCGCTGAATGGCAGCAAGGAAGAAGCGGCGGCTCTGGTCGGCATCATCACGCTCGGTGTCATGCTGCTATGGGAGCGCTTCCGTCCCGCGAAGCTGCGGCTGCTTCCCGGAGCCCTGCTTGGTATCGCCGCTGGAACCACCGCAGCCCAGGTCTTCCATCTCGGTGTGAACCGCGTCAACGTTCCCTCAAACCTGAGCGATATGGTCAGCATCACCGGCCCGTCGACCATGGCGTCGGTCAACTGGTTCAGCCTCATCGGCACGGCCGCCGCGCTCGCGTTTATCGCTTCCGCGGAGACGCTGCTTTCAGCCGCTGCCGTCGATCAGATGCAGACGCGTGTACGGGCGAACTATGACAAAGAGCTTGCTGCCCAGGGTGTCGGCAACATGCTCTGCGGTTTCCTCGGCGCTCTGCCGATGACCGGCGTCATCGTGCGCAGCTCCGCCAATGTGCAGGCCGGCGCAGAGACCCGCAAGTCCACTATCCTGCATGGTCTTTGGCTGCTGCTCTTCGTGCTGGCAATGCCCTTCGTCCTGCGGATGATTCCTACCGCCAGCCTTGCCGCTGTGCTGGTGCTTACGGGCATCAAGCTGGTGAAGCCGAAGGATGTGTTGCACCTTCGCCGCTTCGGCTGGGCCCCCGTTGGCATCTACCTGCTCTCCATGGGCACCATTGTGGCTACCAACCTGCTGACAGGCGTTCTGGTTGGCATCGGTCTTTCACTGCTGCGCGTACTCTGGAAGGTGACGCACCTTGAGACCCACGTGGAGGAGAAGGACGACATGACGGAGGTCCACTTCTCTGGTGTCGGTACCTTCCTGGCGATTCCGAAGATTACCGCCGCGCTCGATCAGGTATCTATAGACAAACCTGTGGTTGTCCATACACACTCTCTGCGGTATGTCGATCACGCGTGCATCGAGGTGATCGAAAGCTGGGCCGAGCGCCGCCAGGAACGCGGGAGTATCGTCCACTTAGAGGTTGAGATGCTGCATCGCCGCTACCATACACCGGTCAGCCGCAGCATCGCGTAAAGTTTGCTCTTTGCTGTGTGCCGGTTCTGCCAGAGGACTGGCGCCATTCAAAGCAAAGAGCAGGGCCCGCCAACTTGGCGGGCCCTCTTTCTTTTCCTTGCTTGAGCTAGAGCATTTCTCCTAAAGGTGTAGAGCGGAGTGTTGGCAGTTTGCGCCGTTTTCCTTCGAAGAAAACGGCATTCACAGATTTATCCAACGCTACAGTATTAGGAGAATTGCTCTAGCCGAGCTCTTCCAGGCTATTAACGCCGAACTTCACATACCACGGTGTTGCTGCCTGCAGCGCCTTGTTCACGTTGTTAATGTTCTCCACACCGGTCGTGTTCAACCAATCCTCAAAGGCCTTGGCGCCCTGCTTGGCGAAGATGGAGATGCCGTCGTACCAGGTGGCGCGGCCACAGAGTACACCGTTGAACTTCGTGCCTGACTCGGCCGAAAGTTCCAGCGTCTCGATGAACACCGGATTGGTCACACCAGCCGACAGATAGATGAAGGGCTTGTGCGTCATCGATTCCGCATCACGGAAATGCTGCAGCGCCTCAGCGCGTGAGTATGCCTTCTCGCCCTTGAACGCCCGTGTGCCTTCCACGAAGGCCATCTCGACCGGAACCTCGACCTTCAGCACATCGACTCCGTAGCGTTCCTTGCCGAATTCTGCCATCGATCCGGAGACGACCTCGGGCTTCTTCTTCGCGTACCCCAGCGTCTTCTCGCCGCCGCCGTTCTCGTCGTAGCCGACCGTCTCCAGGAAGAAGGGGATGTCGTGATAACGGCACTCGTCACCAATACGCTCCACCCAGGCGTGCTTCAGGTCATTGACGGTGCTGTCTTCGAAGGGAGTGTAGTAGAGCAGGATCTTGATGCAGTCTGCTCCGGCCTCCTTCAGGCGGCGGACGCTCCACACATCCAGCAGGTCCGGCAGTCTGCCTGGAGTATTGGCGTCATACCCGGTCTTCTCATAGGCCAGCAGGAGGCCCGCATTATTGCGCTGCTTGGCTGCCGGAAGCCCGAACTCCGGATCCAGAAGGATGGCCGAGGCATGCTTCGTCAGCACCGAGGTGACGTGAACCTTGAACTCCTCCAGAT
>NZ_JBFRCY010000140.1:0-18151 GCF_052113305.1 Terriglobus sp. YAF25 | reverse complement strand
ACCATCAGCCGCTGATAGTCGACTCGCTTCATGCGATCAAGGCGCTTCATCGCCTCGGTGAAGCCGGAGTCTTCCATCTCGGTCATCACAAAGTTGCCCTGGCTGTCAGTGAAGAGCTTCACCCAGTCGTTGGCAAAGTCGGTCATCAGCTTGCCGTGCCAGTAGCTGTCAGAGGCGAAGGTGTCGCCGATCATCACCATGGGGGGCTTCTGAGCGTTGGGATAGCCGGTGAAACCTTTGCGGAACTCGGCGACTTCGGGCGAGTCCAGAAGCTGCGTGTCCTTGGTGAGGTTGTAGGCCCAGGCGGTCAGTTTGGTGTTGAGCTTGTAGGCGTTGACCCGGTCGCGGATCACGCCGCCGGAGGGCGGCAGCTTGTTCGGTTCGTGGGCTCCGATGGCGAAGTAGCCGGTCGGCCAGTCCTTCGGCATCTCACGCGGATCGATGTAGCGCGAGATGTCGTTGACGACATAGTTTGCCCATGCGGCAGAGCCGATTCCGGCATCGGCGGGATCGACTCCGGCAATGCCGTTCACCAGCCAGTAGGCATGGGTGAGGTCGAAGCGTGAGTCCGTGCCCAGGGCCATCAGCGAGGTGGTGGCGTTCACCAGCGTGGTGCCGCTGAGGAGGCCCAGAACGGTGTGTTCCGGGTTGGTGCGGAGGGGATGAATGCCGCCGGGGAAGTCGAGGGTTTCGGTCAGATGTTCGCGCTCGACCCAGAGCTGGAATTCGCCGGGGACATCGCCCTCGTCCTTGCCGATCTCAAATGTCGTGACAATAACGGCCTTGATCGGCCACGGCTTTTGGGCCTGTTGGGCCGATTGGGCAGAGAGCAGAGGGGCTGCGACGGTGAGCAGACACTCGCAACGCTGACGACAGGAGTTGGATGACACGCCCTTGGCCGAGAATAGCATCTGAGGACGTATGGCATCGCTTGAGATCCATCGCGGAGACATTACAAAACTGGCGGTCGACGCCATTGTGAACGCTGCCAACTCCTCTCTGCTGGGCGGTGGAGGAGTCGACGGCGCGATCCACCGCGCCGCCGGTCCCGAGCTGTTGCATGCCTGCAGTCTGCTGGGTGGCTGCAAAAMCGGTGACGCTAAACCCACACCAGGCTTCCGCCTACCGGCGAAGTGGGTCTTCCATGCGGTTGGTCCGGTATGGAACGGAGGCGGCAGCGGCGAGGATGACCTGCTTGCAAGTTGTTACAACCGTTGTCTCGATCTGGCGCGGGAGCATGGCGCCCGGAGCATCGCCTTCCCGGCGATCTCGACCGGGGTCTATCGTTTCCCGTTAGAACGGGCGACGGAGATCGCCGTGCGCGCTGTTCGCGAGCACGCTCATATGCCGCTGCTCGATCGCGTCGTCTTCGTTGTTTTCAGCGACGAGGCAGAGCGAGCGTACGCCGCGCTGTTGGGATAGCAGAATCCCTACTTCCGCAATCGTCTGGGGCGACGTATGCTATGCGAATACTTTTTCGCCATGGCACCCAAGGAACCTATTGTCGGCGCACCAGCTCTTCGCTATGAAGGCGAAGCCAAAGTACTGGGACGCGCCAAGTACATTGACGATCTTCATTTCCCGCAGATGATTCACGGCGCCACCGTGCGCTCGAAGTTTCCACGTGGGCGCATCACGGCCATCCGGTACGGCGAAGGCATTCCATGGGACGAGTTCACCATCGTTTCCTGGAAGGACATCCCGGGCGAGAACACCATCGTTCATCTGCTCAAGGACCATCCCTGCCTGGTGGAAGAGGTCGTCAATCATCCCGAAGAGCCCATCGTGTTGTTGGCGCATCCGGATAAGGCGCTGCTGCGCAAGGCCGTTGATGCGGTGACCATCGAGTACGAGCCGCTGCCGGCGGTCTTCACCATTGAAGAGTCAGAAGCTCCGGATGCGCCGGTCATCTGGAACAGCGAGGCAGGCGACTCGCCCAATGTCTTCAAGACCTACCTGATGGAGAAGGGCAACGTCGACGATGTGTGGGCGACCGCCGACTACATCATTGAAGGCGAGTACTCCACCGGCGCACAGGAACAGCTCTACATCGAGAACAACGGCGTCATCGCGGAGTACACCGAAGAAGGCGTCACCGTATGGGGATCGATGCAGTGTCCGTATTACCTGCATCACGCGCTGCAGCTTGCGTTTGCTTTGTCCGAAGAGAAGTGCCGCGTCATCCAGGTCGAGACCGGCGGAGCCTTCGGTGGCAAGGAAGACTATCCCTCCGTGATCGGTTGCCATGCCGCATTGCTGGCGATGAAGAGCGGCAGACCGGTGAAGATGGTCTACGACCGGATGGAGGATATGGCGGCGACCACCAAGCGTCATCCCTCGCGCACGCGCCACCGCACGGCGGTCTCAAAGGATGGCAGGCTGTTGGGCGGCGAGATCGAGTTTGCGATCGATGGCGGAGCGTATGTGACGCTGTCACCAGTGGTGCTGTCGCGCGGCACGATTCATGCTGCAGGACCTTACAACTGGCCGAATCTGCGTATCCGCGCCAAGGCGGTGGCGACAAACTGTCCTCCGCACGGAGCCTTCCGCGGCTTCGGCGCACCGCAGTCGATCTTTGGCCTCGAACGTCACATGGATCTGATCGCGAAGACCGTGGGCATTACGCCGGAGGAGCTCCGCCGACGTAACTTCCTTCAGCCCGGCGGTACAACAGCGACGGGGCAGTTGATCAAAGATCCCATCGATCTCAACGGCATGCTGACGCGTGCCCTGGAAGAGAGTGGATACCACGCCAAGCGCGCGGAGTTCGCAAAGACGAATCCAACGTCACCCATCAAGCGTGGCATTGGCTTCGCCACTTTCATGCACGGTGCCGGCTTTACCGGCAGCGGTGAACGGCGGTTGGACTCGCTCGTGGCCATTGAGGTCGATGACCAGGGCAGGCCGGAGATCCTGGTCTCGTCGACCGAGTTCGGGCAGGGCACGAATACCATCCTCTGCCAGGTAGCGGCGCAGGCGTTGCACGTCCCTTATAAGGACGTACGCATCGCGCAGCCTGACACCCATCGAGTGCCGAATAGCGGACCGACCGTCGCATCTCGTACAGCAATGATCGTCGGCAAGCTGGTGGAGACCGCATCGCACAACCTGCTGGGCTGTATGCGCGAAAGCGGGCTGTTGGGAGAGACCTACACACCGCAGCAGTTCTGTCACGCCGCGCTCGCCTACAAGCAGAAGCATGGCGAGCTGCGCGCCACGGCACGTTATCAGGCGCAGGACGATATCTTCTGGGACGACGATAAGTATCGCGGCGATGCGTATCCGGCGTATGCCTGGGCGGTGTATATCGCCCAGGTCGAGGTGGACACACGCACCTACATGGCCGAGGTGAAGAACTTCTGGGCGCTGCAGGAGGTTGGCAAAGTGCTGAACCCCGTGCTCGCCAAAGGGCAGGTCGAGGGCGGTGTCGCGCAAGGCATCGGCTATGCCATCTATGAGAAGTGTGTCTGGAAAGACGGTGTGATGGCCAACAATCAGATGACGAACTACATCATGCCTACCAGCGCCGATCTTCCGCCGATCCATGTGCTCTTCGAAGAAGTCCCCAGCATTCACGGACCCTCTGGAGCGAAAGGCATCGGCGAGCTTCCGATGGATGGCCCCGCTCCGGCGATTCTGAATGCGATTGAAGAGGCGACGGGTGTTCGCTTCAACCACTGCCCGCTGTTACCCGAGGACATCTTCGACAAGCTGGCGAACCCGACATTTACATCTGCCGATAGTTCTCAGCTCCAGCCTGCGGTTGCTGGTCCGGTCTTCAGCGGAACAACATCGTAGCGCAGCAGCGAGATCTGCATTTCAGAATTGGAATCACGTATGAGCATCATCACCTTCACTCTCAACGGCAGTCAGGTCACCGTCGATGCGCCTCCCATGACGCGCCTGCTCGACCTGCTGCGCGAACATCTGCACCTTACTGGAACGAAGGAGGGCTGCGGCGAGGGCGAGTGCGGCTCCTGTTCTGTGCTTCTGGACGGTGAGCTCATTAACTCCTGCCTGGTGCCTTCGCTTCAGGTACAGGGAGCCACCGTCACCACTATCGAAGGTCTCGGAGAGCATACGCACCTTCATCCCATCCAGCAGTGCTTTCTGGAGAAAGGTGGAGCGCAGTGCGGCATCTGTACGCCCGGCATGATCCTGGCGACGCACCATCTGCTGGAGAAGCATCCGGCTCCGACCCTCGATGAGATCCGGGAAGGTCTCTCCGGCAATCTCTGCCGCTGCACCGGTTACATGCGTATCTTCGAGGCCGTGCAGCAGACGGCGAAGCTGGCGGAGGCAGGGAAGTAAGCTATGCGATCTGACGTTCGCGATTACACGCTCACCGCTCCCGGCTCGCTCGGTGCCGTGCTCTCGGCGCTTGCGGCGAATCCCAGACTTACGCCTATTGCCGGCGGCACTGAGCTGATGGTGGCGCTCGGCGTCGGCCGGCTTGGACCGCGTGAGCTTATCTCGCTCCACCGCCTCAAAGAGTTGCACTTTATCGAGGAGCACGCTGAAACACTGACACTCGGTGCTGGAGCGACGTTTACCGATATCCGCCGCAATGAAACCATCGCACGCGAGTTTCCCCTGTTGGTGCAGACTGCGGCGTGGACCGGGTCCATCGCCAATCAGAATCGCGGAACACTCGGCGGCAATATCGCGAATGCTTCACCTGCGGCGGATAATCCGCCGGCGCTTCTTGTCTACGACGCAACCATCGAGCTCGTGAGCGCGAATGGCCGCCGCACGCTGCCGTACGACGAGTTCCATCTCGGCTACAAGAAAACCGTGCTGTTACCGGGCGAGCTGATCTATGCCATCCGCCTGCCGTGCCGTTTCGCACAGCACCGGCAGTATGTCCGCAAGGTAGGTACGCGCAACGCGCAGGCCATCTCGAAGATCGCGCTTGCGGCAACCGCATTGATGGATGGCTCGACCGTACGTGAGATTCGTCTTGCGGGAGCAAGCCTGGTGGACCGTCCCGCACGCTTGCATGCGACAGAGGCGGTGTTACTTGGCAAGACGATCACACCGGAGCTCCGGACACTCGCTGCTGCTGCGTTAGCCTCGGAGATCAAGCCGATCGATGACATCCGCTCGACTGCGAAGTACCGCACGGCGGTGGCGTGCAATTTACTGGATGAGTTTCTACTGTCGTTGTGAGTACTACTTAAAGCTGTCATCCTGAGCCTAAGCGAAGGACCTGCGTGCTTATCCCCGCCCGGGTGGGCACCCGAGTGAGGAAAGAACTACTTCAGCTTTTCTAAATCCTCAGGCGTATCGATATCCACCTCGCCGCCTGGAAGCTCAATCACCGTGACTGTTTCGTGCTGCAGGATATCTCTGGCTCCCGCATCTCCCTGCAGTTTCATCAACTCCGAAAATAGATCGCGCGGAAAGACTGCCGGAACGCCACGCCGACCTGCATACCCGCTGGAAGCCAAGCCACTCACACCGAGCAGCGCACGTAGATGCTCCACCGTGACGCGGGGCTGGTCGCAGGCCATCACCAGCACACCTTCCGTCATTCCGATGGCGAGGTCGCGCAGTCCCGCACGGATTGACGAGGCCATACCCTCCTGCCATTCGTCGTTATGCACCACATGTATGGAATCAAGCGGAACCACAGCTTCGATCTCTTCCCGGTTGGCTCCCAGAACGACAACGATGGGTTCGCAGCCAGCCTCATTGGCAATACGGATCGCCCTTGCGAGTAGTGTCTCCTCGCCGAGGCGTACCAGTTGCTTCGGCTGACCCAGCCGTGTCGAAGCCCCTGCCGCCAGAATCAGCGCTGCTGCCTTCATGGCTGCACATCCAGAGCGCACAATACATCTTCATAACGAATGGCCGGTCCTTCGTCGATGATGGTCCGCACTTTTTCGGCGGTGAGCTGGCGTAAGCCTGCCGGACGCTGGTGCAGCACTGCCTGCACTTCGGCAAGAATGGCGAGCGCAACCGCTTCCGGACCATCGCCGCCAAGGTCGAGACCGATAGGCGCATGCACGCGGTTGCAGGCCTCCTGCAGAGTGAGACCAGCGTGCTGTGCTGCCTCTTCGATAAGCAGACTCGAACGGTGGCGCGCACCCAGCAGGCCGAGGTACTTCGGCGCGAGCGGCAACAGCTCAGTCAGCCAGCGGCGGTCCTGGTCGTAGCTGTGCGTCATCAGGATCACGGCATCGTTGGAGGTCACCTTCACGTCAGCAAGTGTTTCGGCGACTCCTACGGCCTCCGCGCCGGGAAAGCGCTCCCATTTGGCGAGTTGTGGCCGGCCATCGGCGACAATCACGGTCCAGCCGAGTTCGTTGGCCATGCGAACGACAGGACGGGCGTCGTCACCTGCTCCCAGTACAACCAGCCGCTGCGGTGCGGCCAGTATCTCTTCAAAGCAGCGTTCGGGATCCGCCTCGTCCCAGCCGGGAAAATTGGTATCCGCAAAGAGTTCTTCACCGCGCGCTGAGCGGATCAACCGCTTCAGCCCGGCCTCACCAATACGCGGAAGCCATGTCGTGACCTTGCAGGGATATCCATGCAGTGAGGCTGCCATTGCGCCTAGAAGAGCCCGACAGGCCTCAGCGTCCACAGGCTCCAGCAGCAGGTCCACAATGCCGCCACAGCCCAGACCGTAGGGAATCTCAGCGGTGTCATCGAAGGCGGTGGAGAAGCGCTCGATGACGGCTCCGTTGCGCACCTTCCATAGGGCCTTGCGCAGGATCTCCGCTTCCAGGCAGCCACCGCTGATGGTGCCTGAGGTGCGCCCGTCCGGCAGGATCAACAGACGGGCTCCTGGGCGGCGATAGCTGGAGCCATGCACGCGCACCAGCGTGACCAGAACGCCGCCGGCGGCCTGTCCCGAAAGTACGACGATGTCTCTGCGCTCTTTCATGTGTAGTGAGATGCTAGCTCAGGCGAAAAAGAAAAGCGCAACCTGGCGTTACTGTTTCTCGCTGAAGGTGTGAATTCCGCACTCCAGCTTCTTTCCGCCCCAGCGCCCGGCGCGGGCATTATTGGGGTCGGTAGAGATAGCGGTGCACGGCTCACATCCAATGGAGGTATACCCCTTGGCGTAGAGTGGCAGCTCCGGGATGTTGTGAGCCTGGGCGTATGCGGTGACCTGCTCCCATGTCCAGTCCGCCAGCAGCGAGATCTTCTTCAGCTCGTGGCCATTGGGAGTGCGATGATCCTCGACCTTTTTGAGGTTGGCGCGCGTCGGCGACTGTTCCCGGCGCAGGCCGGTGAACCACACACCGTAGGGCTCCAATGACTTCATCAGAGGCCCCACCTTGCGCAGGTTGCAGCACTCGGTCGGATTCACGATGTGCAACAGGCCGCGTTTCGCCTCGTGCTCGGCGCGTGTCTCTTCAGGCAGTGCGTTGACGAGGTTCAGGTTCCAGGCAGCCACCATCTGGTCGCGGTAGGCGTAAGTCTCCGCGAAGTGATAGCCGGTCTCCAGGAAAATGACGGCGATCTCCGGCTGAATCTTCCGCAGGATATCCAGCACGACCATGTCCTCGGTCTGGAAGCTGCAGGTAAAGCAGGCAGGCACACCGGCAAATTCAGCGAAGATCTGTTCCGCCAACTGCTCTGCGCTCAACGAGTCGTAGTCCACCGGAAGGGCGACGCTCATACGGTTACTCCCATCTCCGCCAGTGCGGCAATCAGTCCGGCATCGTCTGTAGCATCGAGGACCGTCGCACCTTCAACAGCACCGGCGACGATCGCCAGCACACCGGCAAGCTGCAGCGCACGCACCGCAACTGGAACCTCATCCGGAGTGAAGCCATGCAGCACCACAGCGCGATGCCCGGCGGCCGCCAGCAGCTCTCGCAGGCGCTCGGCCAGGTCGATGTGGGCAGCGGCTAGCAACGCAGGCAGGTCGTTGCGGGTTACCGTGCGGACAGCACGGTCGATCATCAGCGCGCCAACAGTCGCGTTCGAGAGCGGATCGATCAGGATCGCCGCACCGGTTACGCGATTCTCGCGGTAGGCATCGAAGAAGAGCGGCAGGTTGGTCTCGAACTCAACTTCCGCGATGTCGTTCATCTTCAGCTCGGTGGCGTCCAGATGCTCCAGCGAGTTGACGTCGACTCGATAGGCAATGCGCTTCACCTCCGCACGGACGACACGGGAGGTCTGCTTCAGAAGGTAGGTCTTGCCGGCTTCGAGCGGCTCCTCGTGCATCCACACGACCTTGCTGACCCGCGCGGACAGTGCCGCCGGCAACCTGTCCGGCAAAGCCGCGGAAGGTGCGGTCAGGGCGAACGACGAGCTGTACCGGGAAACGCAGCGGCTGGTCGGAAACGTGCTCGCGCAGCGGCACGGTCTCCAGGTACTCCAGCAAGGTTGGCCCGCTGTACCACGGCATGTTGGTCGAGGAGGTAACGACGTTATCGCCCTCAAGCGCTGAGACCGGGATGATCTGCACGTTGCGTAGGCCAAGCCGTTTTGCCAGGGCGCGGAAGTCGGCTTCGATGGCGCGGAACTTCGCCTCATCGTAGCTAACGAGATCCATCTTATTCACGGCGGCGACGACGTGGGGAATACCCAGCAGCGATGCGATAAAGCTGTGACGGCGCGACTGCGGAAGAATACCCTTGCTGCCGTCCACCAGGACGATGGCGACATCGGCCGTTGATGCGCCCGTGGCCATGTTGCGTGTGTACTGCTCGTGCCCCGGCGTGTCCGCGATGATGAACTTGCGCTTCGCGGTGGCGAAGTARCGGTASGCYACRTCGATGGTGATGCCCTGCTCGCGCTCRGCRCGCAGSCCGTCGGTSAGCAGGGAGAGGTCAACACGTCCGTTGCCTGCGCGATTGACRCGGCTCTTGGCGACGGAGGCGAGCTGATCCTCGTAGACGCTCTTGGTGTCATGCAGCAGGCGGCCGATGAGCGTGCTCTTGCCGTCATCGACAGAGCCTGCAGTGGTGAAGCGCAGCAGCTCACGGTCGAGATGCGAGTCCAGAAATACACGGAAGTCAGTGTGTGCGGATGCGGTGGCCATTTTAGAAGTAGCCCTCCCGCTTCTTGGTCTCCATGGAGCCCTCTTCGTCGTGGTCGATGGCGCGGTTCTCGCGCTCAGAGCGGCGGAAGCTGATCAGCTCCGCGATGATCTTTTCAAGGGTGTCGGCCTCGCTGCGGATCGCTCCGGTGCAGGRCATGCAGCCCAGCGAACGCATACGGCACATCACCGTCTCAATCTTTTCCCCGGGTAGCAGGCGCGTCTCGGCATAGGTCAGAGTGATCTGTCCGGCGCGGATAACGGCTTCACGTTCACGCGCAAAGTAGAGCGGCACGATGGGAATCTGCTCGGCGTAGAGATAGAGCCAGATGTCGAGCTCGGTCCAGTTCGAGAGCGGGAAGACGCGAATGCTCTCGCCCTTCTTCAGGCGCGAGTTGTAGACCTGCCAGAGCTCTGGGCGCTGGTTCTTCGGGTCCCACTGTCCGTTGCCGTCGCGGAAGCTGTAGACACGCTCCTTGGCGCGGCTCTTCTCTTCGTCGCGGCGAGCTCCACCGAAGGCTGCATCGAAGCCGCCGGCCTCCAGGCCGTCGAGCAGAGCACGCGTCTTCAGCAGACCGCAGCAGTTCTGCGTTCCCAGGTCGTGCGGATTCGCTCCATCGGCAATGGCCTTCTCATTGCGGTGCACAATCAGGTCGGCGCCGATCTCCTTTACGTAGTTGTCGCGGAAGGCGATCATCTCCGGGAACTTGTAGCTGGTATCGATGTGCAGCAGAGGGAAGGGAATCTTGCCGGGGTAAAAGGCTTTCTGTGCCAGCCGCAGCATGACGCTTGAGTCTTTGCCGATGGAATACAGCATGACCGGCCGTGCGAATTCGGCGACGGCCTCGCGCAGGATGAAGATGCTTTCGGCCTCTAACGCGCGCAGATGGTCCATCTTGCGCGGCGTCAGAAGCTCGGCGACGGACGATGCAGCGTCAGTGGGAAGAAGGGTACTCATAGACTCCGGTGCTTCCAGAAAAGATGATGTGGGACGAGAGAACGATGCGCGAGCGCGAGGGGGAGGGCGCTAGAGGAGACAACAACAGCGGTCGGTAAGGACGCGGCGCATCACGTGTTTATTCTAACAAAAAAGGGCGGGGCAACCGGCACGTTAGGCCACCCCGCCTGCTCGCAAAGCTTGTGCTTACAGTTATTTAGCTGTCACTGTCATGGTGTAGGCAGCCGACCTCGTCAAGGTGCCATCGGTGGCCGTCACAGTCACGGTGTAGGTTCCCGGGTAGGTCGGATCGCTGTTCTTGGAAGGCAGCTTGCCGCTGCAGCCGCTCAGCGGCAACAGGAAGAACAAGGCAAGACCGCAGAGGGCTCCGGCGCGTGCCACGCCTTTTACGCGACGACGGGCACACCACAGCAGCAGGCCCCCCGCGACACCGAAGATCGACATCCAACGCCCGTAGCCCGTGTAGCCGATCACCGTGTACTGCGCCGTGGTGGCGATCGTCACGGCATCGGTCGTCGCGGACGAGAGTGTCAGTGTGCTGTTGGCGAAGCTTACGGTCGTTCCGCCCGCAGTGGTGGAGGAACTGAGAGTGATCGAGTTGTTGAAGCCGCCGATCGGTGTAAGAGTAGCCGTCGAGCTGAGAGACAGCCCGGCGATCACGCTGCCGGAGGTTGGGTTCAACGTGATCGAGAAGTCCACACCGTTGCCTGTCAGAGCAACGGTGATGACAGGCACCTTGGTGTCGTTGGTGCTAACCGTTATCGTTCCGGTTCGTGTTCCGGTGGCCGTGGGGGTGAAGGTCACGCTCAGAGTGCAGCTTGCCAGACCGGCCAGCGTGCTGCCGCACGTACTGGTGTAAGCGTAGTCACCGGTGATGGTGATGGAAGTCAGAGCGATGGTCGCATTGGTGTAGTTGGTAATGGTGACCGCCTGCGCCGACGAGCTATAGCCCATATCCACGTTGCCGAAACTCAACGAGGTGGGAGACGCCTCCACATCAGCAACACCGCGGCCGCTCAGCGAGGCGGTCAGGGTTCCGTTCACGCTGCTGTTCGAAGTCACGGTCAGCGTGCCTGTTTGCGACCCGAGAGTCGTTGGAGTGAAGGCGACCAGGATGGTGCAGCTTGCTGCCGCGGCGACGGTGCCGCAGTTATTGGTGACCACCGTCCATCCGCTGGTGACCGTCGCTGCGCTTACCTTCAGTGCGATTGCGCTGGTATTGGTCCAGGTGAAGGTCTGGGTGGCAGAGGTCGTATTCAGAATCACGTTGCCGTAGGTGGCGCTGGTAGGCGAGAGCGTTGCGGTACGGTGACGGTGATGGTGCAAGTCTGCTGATCGCTCAACGCGCTGCAGTTGGAGGTCTGTGTGTAGTCGCTTGCGTTCGTGCCGCTGATGGCAATGTTGGTGACGTTCACCGTTGAGGTGAAGCCCGAGGTGTTCTGCACGGTCACCGAGAGCGATTTCGAGCCGCCAACGTACACATCGCCGAAGTTCAGTGAGGTGGCAGAGACCGCCGCCGAGGTAGGAACGGCAGGGATCAGGAAGCTGACCACCTGGCCGTCGTGCGAGGTCAGTCCGGCGGGGGTGGTGGAACTGTTCGTGTTCACGGCGGCAAAGTCGGCGGTAAAGYGCGGCTGCACCACGCTGGTCATGTAGCTGGCCAGTGAGTTTTGCGCCGTGGTGGACGCGGTCACGGTTGACGATGCAAGAATGTGCTCCATCGCATCCGCCTGGCCGCGGGTGATGGCGTTGTAGCGCTGCAGGGTCGTTACATCCGTGGTGAAGTTCGTCAGCGCTCCCGTGGTTGCAGTCGCCTGGTACAGCGTGACTGCGGTGGCTGCCGCGGGCGAGCCGTTGATGATACCCATCACGTCGACGTAGCCATCGTTGAATTCGGCGGCATTGAAGTTGCCGTCCACGAGCACATTCTCACCGGCGGTCTGCTCCGTCTGAACCAGTTGGCTGACGTAATAAGCCTGTGCTGCACGACGGGCGCGGACATCGGCTCCCAGGCTACTGTCGCCGATGTTGTCGCGGCTGGTCAGATGCACGTTGATCACAGTGACCGGATACGTCTTGCCGACGCGATGCACCTCGGCCTTCAGCATCAGGGGCGGCCGCTCAAACAGTGTTCCACCGCTGTAGGTGGCGCTGGCTCCCATCTGGGTCACGGAGTCCGCATCGATACGAGAGGTGTTCACCAGAAAGCCGAGATTCAGGCTATTACTGTCGCTGCTCTGCACCAGGTAGCCTTTGTAGCTGGTGCTTCCCAGCGTGTTGACGGCGGAGGCGAGGTCATTGAGGGTTGTCTGGTCCTGCACCTCCTGCACACTCAGAATGTCCGGCGTGCCGAGGGAGTTGACGATGGCCAACGCTGCCTTGGTCAGGCGGCGTGTATAGGCGCTCGATGAGATGGCGACCGAGCCGGTCGTTGCGCCGGTGGTGGAGTAGAAGCGGTCCAGGTCCAGCGTTCCTACCTGGAAGTGTGTGGAGTCGGCGGTTGCAGATGTAGTGGTCGCCACACTTCCATTTACGGTGCAGACGCTGGTGGGGAAGATCAGAAGGCGAGCATAGCCAAGCGTGTAGTCGATCAGGCCAATGCCGGCCGTGGCGCCCACTTTGATGCTTGAGCCCGTGGTGCAGGTGATTGACTGACCGACGGTGATGTCAACCGCCGTTCCGCCAAAGGTGGTGGTGTCAATCAGGATGCGTTGCGGGTTGCCGCCCCAGGTCGGAACAGTGCTGGGAGCGCCGGAGGGAACATACTCATCGCCCGCGATGCCGGTGGAGCGGAAGAGATGGTTATTGGTGGAAGTGTTGGAGTTGAGTGTTGCCCAGAACTGTCCATTCGAGGTGACTGAGATTAGGTTGTCCCAACTGCTGCTCGGTTCGGAGATATAAAACCCGCCGGTACTCATGACGCCGACCACGATGCCGGAGGTGGAGACGCTCTTACCCAGGTATGGGGAGTTGGGAAGGCTGGTCATGATGTCGTGGATCGAAACCGAAGTCTGGGCCCGGCCAACGGAGGCCACCAGGGCCAGAGAAAGAAAAGACAGAGTAGTGCGGATGAACTGTTTCAAAGCCCAACTCGTTTCAGCCCATAGCTCCGCTATGACGGTCTAGCCGCCTGTTTGCGGAAATCATTTAGGCATTGAGTGAAATACCGATTCGCCCATTACAGACGCGGGCTTTCGCGTGCGCGATTACACACGTATCTCTCTGTGCGGTAGAGCATTTTCCCTGTGGGTGTGATGTAAGGCTTTCCCATCTATGGGCGTTTTCCGCAATGAAAACGCCGCTGCACTCCTCTCCCGGGATACCCAGCAACAGGGAAAATGCTCTAACAACAAACGGGTTGTTGGATGAAGAGGGAAGAGGCGAGGACAGATGCCGTAGTGCTGTATGGCGGGAGGGCCGCTCGTCCCCCACGAACGGCCACACACCACCCACTCAGGAGGCTTTCAGAGGTCCCCGAAAATCCCCCTGCAGCTGAGAGACGAGGGGGCGCAGAACGGGATTACATCGCCGCCGGATTTTTTGGCAGCCTGGGGTGTCGACGAATTTGGGACAGACCGTGTGCGTGGTCTCGTTGGATCTGTCGATACGCCCTAAACAGCCATCTCCCGCCGTGAAGCGAACTCCTTCACCACCACGGGAGCCAGGCGTGACGTACGCGCCGTGGCGGCCAGTCTGCGGCTGGCTATCAGTACCACTTTGCGGAAGATCTTCATTGMCGGCGACAGGTTGCTCTCCAGAAATGCAAGTCCGAGTGTTACCGGAGGCAGTTCTTCTTCGATCGGAAGCATCGTGACTCCGGGCACTACGCAGGTGCGGATACCTTCGGTCGTAATGGCAATCCCTTCGCCAGCGGATGCGTAGGCGAATTGCACCGAGCAGGACTGCGGGCTCTCCGTGAACTTTGGCGTGATGCCGAACGGGGCCAGCATGCTGTGCAGCGCGGGTTGATGGAAGCGGCAATCCTTCAGGCGCGAGGCGATGATCGGGGTTGAACGGAAGACCTGCACGCTGACCGAGCTCTGCTGCGCCAACTGGCTCTCAGAGCTGACCACAGCCATCATCTTCTCCTGCCGCAGGGGATCGAAATGGATGCCTTCAATCGGCAGCGCCGGCATCATCAGCAGGGCGTCGACCTTGCCTTCCGGCAGGGCGGCCATCTGCTGCTCGGTGGTCATGTCACAGACCTCGAGCTCAAAGGTCGGATATTCGTCGGCAAGCATGCGGATCACATTCGGCAGCAGGACGAACTGTCCAACCGGGCCGCAGGCGATGGTCAGCCGCAGGCGCGAGTCCAGGGACTGCAGGCAATCGCGGGCGGCGTCGACCGTGTCCAGAATCGATTTGGCGTACTCGCGGAAGGCCGCACCGGCTTCGGTCAGGCGCACGTGCTGCCGTGTCCGCTCGAACAGCCTCACGCCGAGCGCGTGCTCCAGACCTTTGATCTGAAAGGTCAGTGTCGGCTGGCTGATGTAGAGCGAACGCGCGGTCTTACCGTAGTTCAACACTTCGGCCAGGGTGAGAAAACACTGCAACTGCCGGATACGAAAGTCCAAAACCCTCTTCTCCCAGTCCAGATTGCTGCTCAGGTTGTCGTGCTTGTGGTCGCGTTGAGTCTTAGTTTTGCCTCGTATTTCCCACTTGTCAATAAGAGATGAATTCTTCTTTTATCAATCACGGCTGAAAATCTTTCGATTAGACAAGCTGCCGATCCGCTTTTACGCTGCTCTCACACACGATCGAAAATGCGCTGTTCCCGGGGATGGATCTCCGTTCGTCCCCTTTGCACTTGTCCGGCGGATCAGCCTCCTGAGTCACCGCCACCCAGCAGTACAGGCACATAAAGAACCCCATATAAGGGCCCGGCTCGACGATTTCCCGTTATCGATATCGCGGCAGAGGCCTGTCTATCTGAATTTGTTTTTGTGAGGTCACTTGGCATGAAGATATTCCTTCGCTCCCTGCTTCTTCTTGTTGCACTCTCCGTGGTCACCGTAGTCGGCCGTGCCCAGCAGACTGGCTTCACCGGAAAGATCACGGACACACAAGGTGCGGCCATCTCCGGCGCCTCCGTCGAGGTTGTTCGCGTCGGTGGTGCTGCGTTCCACGCCACGACCAACGCCGAGGGTATCTACCTGATCCCGTCACTGGTCGCCGCTGACTACGAGATCACCGCCTCCTCCTCCGGCTTTACGCCGGTAAAGAAGCCGGTCACGCTGCTTGTCGGCCAGCTCGTAACGCTTGATCTGCAGCTTCCCATCGCATCCACGACAACCTCGATCGTTGTCGAGGCCGAGTCGCTCGCCATCGATACCACTTCCTCGGTTGTGGCTGGCAACGTAACGCCGCAGGAGGTTCAGGGTGTACCGATCAACGGCCGCAACTACATGTCCTTGGCGACGCTGGTCCCAGGCATCAAGATCAACGCCGTTACCTCGGACGTTCCCGTTGGCTCCGCATCGGAGTCGGGTAAGTTCATGATCACGATGGACGGTCTGCAGGTCTCGCAGGATACTGCCGGTGCTGCTTTCGGTCAGCCGCGCTTCTCCCAGGATGCAATCTCACAGTTCCAGATCATCACGAACCGGTTCGACGCAACACTGGGCCGCTCGGCGGGCGTCTACGTCAACTCGCAGTCGAAGTCCGGATCGAATTCCTATCACGGCGGCCTTTTCGGCTACTTCCGCAACGACTCCCTGAATGCACCCGATCCGGTGGCCAAGAAAGTGCTGCCCTTCAGCGATCAGCAGTTCGGTGGCACCATGGGTGGGCCCATCAAGAAAGACAAGCTCTGGTTCTTTGGCTCCTATGAGGGTGAGCGCAAGCCCGATACCGCCACTACCACTAATCTGGTCACGAATGCCGCCTTCTCGCATCCGAACACACTGCGCGTGAACGAGTATCTTGGCCGCGGTGACTACCAGATCAATGCGACCAACCGCATCTTTGTCCGTGGCGATGGCTTCACCTACAAGAGCGACTATTTGGGTGTGAGCGGTAACGCCGATCCATCGCGCGCCTACCAGGGAACCCGCACCAGCTACGGCTTCGTCGCCGACTGGAACTCGAATATCACTCCCAACCTGGTGAACGATCTGCATGGCGGATATCACCATTTCGGATGGCARAACCTGCCCTACACCCAGTCAATGGAGATCATCTTCTCCAACATCACGGTCGGCGGCCCCTATAACTACCCGCAGATCTTCGCCCAGAACAATCAGGACTACCGCGACGACGTCTTCTGGCTAAAGGGCAAGCACTCGGTCAAGTTCGGCGCCGAGTACATCTACACCGGTCACGGTGGCTACTTCCAGCAGAACGTGCGCGGCCGCATCAATCCCTGCAGCGCCTCCATCACGGCGGCCCAGTACAACGCCATGTTCCCCAACGGCGCCTCCGACGCCTCAAGCTGGAACTACACGGCGATCAACTCGGTCTGCGGCGGTGCGGCGACCTTTATCAAGGGCTTCGGCGACTTCACCGTCGATGTTCCTCGCTCCATCTACGGTTTCTGGTTCCAGGATGACTGGAAGATTCTTCCGCGCCTGACGGTGAACCTCGGTATCCGCTACGACAACGACTTAGGCGCCTTTACCGGCGGGCCGAAGCTCAGCAATGGCCTGCTGGTGCCGCAGGGGAACGACAACAACAACTTCGCACCGCGCATCGGTTTTGCCTGGGATCCCATGGGTAACGGCAAGACGAATATCCGTGGCGGCGCAGGTCTCTACTTCGCCGACATCTCCGCCAACCAGATCATCGACCAGCAAATCTTCAATGGAGTCTCCACGATCCAGGCTTCGGTGAGTGGTACGGCGGCAAACCCGATCAACTTCTCCGATCCGTTCAAGGGCGGCAACCCGGCGGCCAACCCGTCAGCGTATACGCAGGCGGTACAGCCGCTGGCCAAGGACGCCAAGGTGCCCTACGCGCTGCAACTCTCTTTCGGCGTACAGCGTGAATTGCCCTGGAAAACGATCCTCAACATGGACTTCGTCCACACGCGTGCGTACGACGATTGGATCCGGCTCAACGGCAACTTCCTGGCCGATCCGACGAATGCACAGCGCAACCTGAACCCGAACAGCACGCTCGCGTCCAGCACGGCCCGCGTCTGCGGTAACGGCTCAGTGGCTCTGGACACCATCTCCAGCTATGGCAGCAGCACCCGCCAGGTCTGCAACCAGTCTTTCACTTCGGTCTCGCAGTTCTTCACGCCGGGTGGAGCGGGTTCCATCTATGACGGCCTGCAGCTCGGCATCAAGCACTCCGTGACCGCTGGGTTCACAGGCGCTCTCGCTTATACCTGGGCGCGTACGAAGAACTCGACGGAAGGCCCCTTCTACTATCCCAATAAGCCCTTTGCTTCCGGTATCAAGGATGAGTGGGGTAACGGTACGGATGACCAGCGCCACTCGCTTACGTTGAGTGGTGAGTACAAATGGAAGTACGGTCTCTCGCTCTCCTCGCTCTTCCGCTTTGGCTCGGGCCTGGCCTTTGCGACCGCCACGGGAACAGCATCACCGAATGGCGGCACCCCGAGCTTCAACCGTACCGTCGCAGCCGGCACGACGCCGATCCAGGCAGGCACGACCTGCGCTGTCGCGCCTTGCCTCGCTGTCTACGCTCCCATGTCGAAGTTCTCTTACGATGCCAACTACGGTTACTGGGTGATGGCCCGTAACGCCTTCCGCGGCCGTGCTTACGAGCGCATCGACAGCCGTCTACAGGAAGCCTTCCCTATCGGCGAAAAAATCAAGGCAAGCGTCGCTGTCGAGGTCTTCAACCTCTTCAATCACTTCAACCCCTACAGCTACAACACCAACGCCAACTCTTCGGCCTACGGCACGCCTACGGCGGCCGGCGGCAGCGGTTACCTGGAGTACGCTCCGCGTCAGCTTCAGTTCATCGGCCGCATTAGCTTCTAAACTGGTTCCGCTTCACATAAATCCACGCAGTGCGTTCCCAATGGGACGCACTGCGTTCTTCCGTTGAAGGAGCTTTCAAGGTTCATGCGTCTCTCCGCTCTCGCCTCCGCTGCTCTGCTTCTCTCGGTACCGGCGTTCTCCCAGGCCGCGAAACCTGTCGCTGGAAAACCCGACGCCTCTACATCGAAGACCAAAATCAACCCCATCCACGAGGGCACCAATATGGCCTCGACTGTCTCGCCC